>JBDTPE010000171.1:0-6042 GCA_039932875.1 Betaproteobacteria bacterium
TGGCACTTCGTTTGCGAAGGCTGCAAACAGGCGATCAGCCACTGTATTGGCCAATAGAATTCGTCCCACAACATCCGTGACCAATACCGCTTCCGGCACATTCTCGAGACTATCCGCGACAAAACGATTCAGGTCGCGCATGCGTTGCGTTGCCGCCTGCAGGGCGGCAATACGATTCTCGATGACACCCGGCACAAACAGCGGGCCGACAGCTACAGGTGCAATATGCCGAACGGACTCCTCTGGAACGACTACCGGCTCACGTTCCAGACGAAGCAGTTCGTCATCGAAGAAACGCTGCGTCGCTTCAAGTTTTCGCCAACTCCACAGCGGGTAGGCAAGCAGCATTGAAAGTACCAATACCACCGGCGACAACCAGACGAACGCAAATTTAAACGCAAATCCAGCACCTGCAATCGCCGTGATGGCGACGACTGCAGTCAATAGCAACGATTGTCTTGGGCTCAACCAGAGGTACGCAAACATGACGCCAAGCAACAGTAGCAGTGACAGGGCACCAGTCACGGCAGCGCTGCCGCGACGTATGTCAATGTGCTCAATGAGTCCTTGCAAAATATTGGCGTGAATTTCGATCCCTGGCATCGCACTGGACTGTCCAGACACGGGCGTAGGAAATTCGTCACGCAGGCCGGACGCGGTCGGGCCAACGAGGACCAGTTTCCCGGCAAACGTATTTGCGGGATAGCTGCCGGTCAGTACATCAAGTGCTGAAATCCGTTTGAAGTGCCCCGGCGGTCCAGCGAACGGCACCAGATAAAGGTGATCGCGAGCCCAGTATTGCCCGGCCGCTGGCGGACGCGGATTCACTGCACCTGGAATGGCCCGATTCGCTGGCCACTTTGCGGAATCCGCTTTCGTCAGTATCGCGAGGGCCAGATGGTCGTATCGCGGTGTTCCGCCGCCGGCACGAAGAAAGGTACTACGAAATATGCCGTCCAGGTCCAGTTCCGTATCAATTTGTGCAAGGCCGGCAGCAGACTGGGCAAACACGGCAAGCGGGAGAGTTTCGCCAACCATTTCGCCATCGACAATGGTTTTGATCACCGGCAGAATTACCCGGCCACTGCGGCGTATGGATTCTCCCAGCACTCGGTCAGCATTCGGGTTTTGGACATCGGGCTCTGTCAGGACGATATCGAATCCGATCACCTTGGCATCTGCGGCTGTTAGCTTGTCGATGAGCGTGGCATATATTGCACGCGACCACGGAAAACGGCCAATCTCCCGCAGACTTTCTTCATCGATGCCGACGATAACAATGTCGTCGCTTGGCGCTCGCCGCAACAGCTCGATTGCATTGTCGTAGAGCGTTTGGTCCAGGCGCAGAAACCAATCCTGCTTTAGCGCCGCAACGCAACCGACCACCAATACCAGGGTGATCAACAGCCACTCGCGAAGTACCGGGTTGCGCAGCAGCGCGGTGACGACCAAGAAGTACTATGCCCTACCGACTAGCGGGTGCACGCATGGGGGACTGCGATTCCGAGAGCCACCAGCCGCCACCGAAGGGGTATACCTCCAGCAAGCGAGGCTCACTCCATGGCCCGACCGCCTTTTCACTGCCAATCACCGCACGGACACGAATATAGTACGCACCGACCGCGATGTCGCCGAGGTCAAAATTGTTTCCCGTAACATTGCGATCAGACGCGACATGGATAAACCGTTCATCGCGCGCTATTTGTACCTGGTGAGTTTGCGCAGCCGACGCATCAATCTCAAGCGACATTGCGCCTGCTGCCCGTTTAGCATTGAGTACCGGCTGATCTGCAGCGCCAACAAAGGTACGCACTGCACTCCATGGCCCAATCTCACCTTTGGTGTTCACGCTGGCAACGCGCCAGTAATAGGAAGCCGACTTCAACATTACCGTCGGCGAAAGCGACACGCCGGACGCCACTTTTTCATCGGTCAGCGGACTCGCAAACGTTGCGTCAGTAGCCAACTGGGCGCGATACGAAACCGCGTCAGGCGCGGCCTGCCAGCTCAATGTAACGTTGCTGGTCAATAAACGATCCTTGTCGACTGGCGTTGAGAGCTGTGGTGGCAATGGGCGCGCCTTGACGACAAACGCATGCGTGGCGTCTTTGCCTTCCAGTCCATTGACGTCAACACCTCTCACCCGCAGGAACAGTGACCCATCGGGCAGATTTGCAAACTTGACGGCAGGCGTCGCTGAGGAAGCGTTTGCGATGAGGTTGGTGAATTCCTTGTCCATCGCAACCTGGGCCCGGTACGAGCCAGCTGCAGGCACTGGTTTAAATGTAAACACGACATCGGGATTCTGAAATTGCGCGGGCAACGCAGCAACGTCCGGTGGAGGCAACAATGCAACTGGCGGCGACGGCGGCTTGCCTGCTTCGACGATCGTACCGAACCCTGCAGCTAGCGCCAGTATCTGCGTACCAGCAGAAGGCGCGGTCGCGCCTGAGACCGCGACCAGGCCATCGACAACTTCGCCCTGCCCTTTCTTGCCGGATTCATCGGCGCCGACACGGAACAACGTGCCGCGCACACCCATATTGGATGTCGGGGTGCGAATTTCATAGCGCGCGGCGGCATTTTTTTGCTTGACGACGCTGGTTTCCACGCGACCACTATCGAGACGCACCACCGTATCGGTAACGCCACCTGTATTGGCCAACTGCCGTGCCGCCTGCATACGCACAATCGATTTCGGTTGCACAGTCAGGATTGAGCCGTCAGCGAGTTTGATGGTGACGAAGCTGTCATCCCCAGTTCTTAACCTATCACCCTCATTGACCTTGCTGCCCGGCAAAATTGAACCGGAAGCAGAAGTAACCGAGCCACTCGCAGCGATGACTTGACCCGGCGCTGGTTCACCTCTCATCGCTGATGCCGGAATGCGAATTTTTGTGCCGAGCGGAATCGCGCGCGGATTGTTGATCGTATTGAATATCTGGAATAACTGCCAATCGTTTCTATTGTTCAAATAGCGATTGGCAAGCTTCAGAAGAGTGTCGCCGCGCTCAGCCGAATGAATGTAGAAGCGCTCGTCCTCGGCGCTAGCCGAAAAGGCGAACAGCAGAAACAAAAACGCCGCCGTGCCGACCCTGATGTTCTTCAAGTTAACCAACCTCAAAAGTGTGCGTATGGAAAATTCTCAGCTGAACCAGCGCGAAGCAACCCACTTCTAATGCAATCACGCCGGCGTATCGTCTGGCACACTGACTCTCTCGAGCCGGTATCCAAAGTTGTAAACCGGGGTCAGCCGCACGCCGCGCGACGGACCCAGTTCCAGCTTTTTGCGCACCCGGCTGACGTGCGTATCGACAGTTCGGGATTGCACGTCTGAGGAACGGCCCCAGACGCTTTCCGAGATATGGCCGCGAGACGTCAAGCGTCCGATGTTGCGGAACAGGAAAACGGTAAGGTCATACTCCTTGTCTGTCATTTCGATTGGCACACCACCCAGCGTCACTACGCGGTCGACAAGATTGATCAGGTAGGGTCCGATGGAAATGGGCTCGATTTCCGACGGCTTGGGCCGTGCACGGCGAAGCAGAGAATCCACACGCGCCAGCAATTCAAGCCGACGGATTGGCTTCACCATGTAATCGTCAGCGCCGGCCTGCAAAGCGGAGACAATGTCGGCTTCAGTATCGCGGCTGGTCGCAAACAAAACAGGCGTCGTGGACTGTTGCTTGTCGCGTAGCCAGCGAAGCACCTCGTGCCCAGACAGATCCGGTACGTGCCAGTCCAGCATGAACAAATCGAAGCTTTCGCGAGCAGCTTCCCGGACGATCGTCTTTCCAGACGTAAAATTGTGCACGGTATGACCGGCAGCTTCGAGCCAGTGCTGCATCGCCGTACCTACGACAACATCATCTTCGAGCAATGCGATTCGCATAACTTCCCCAAATCGATTTACTTGTTTCAATTCTAGTCGGATTATGCGTGCAAAGGCATCTATTGCGCTGTCTATGTAGCATTAATTTGTCCTGCCTGTACGCGCTCCAGCCGATACCCGGCATTGTATACAGGCTGCAGCCGGTAGCCATTTTCGGGCGCGATATCCAGTTTTTTTCTGATGCGTGACACATGGGTATCGATGGTTCTCGACAACTCTGAAACTGGTCCGCCCCAGACGACGTTGGCGATGACATCGCGTGAAATCAATTTGCCCGCATTCTTGAACAGGAAAAGTGCTAACTCAAATTCCTTCAACGTGAGTTCGACCATCTCCTCGTAACAATACACTTGCCGTCCAGAAGGGTCGAAACGAAATGCGCCAAATACCTCTTCGTTGGTACCGATCAATCCATCCGTCAAGCGTCGCGTGACCGCATTGATACGCGCCAGCAACTCGTGATGACGAACCGGCTTGACCAGATAGTCATCCGCCCCCGCATCCAGCGCACTGACGACGTCAATTTCGGCATCTCGAATGGTAATGAACAGAACCGGAGCGACAACATACAGTTGCGTCTTTAACAGCTTGAGGACTTCAAAGCCAGTCATGCCAGGCAATACCCAGTCGAGCAAAAAAACATCAATTTCTCGAATTGCCTTGTAAGCAAGTAACTGTGCACCCGACACAAAAACGGCGACCTCGTGATCGGCATCCCGAAGCCATCTTTCCATGATAGCGCCGACCTCGACATCATCTTCCAAAATAGCAATAAACATGACAAGTTCCGTCTTTAATTATTATTGTGCGCTTTGCACTCTAGCCACACTTGGGGTCAAATTTTCTGGATGAATTTTCACCCCAAGCATATTCTTGCGCAACAGTGACCACACACGTTGACTTTACAATCCCGACACAATCACCACCCTGGGTCACGTGACTTGAAATGGCTTGTCATCGCAGTGCTTTCATTCCCTCTTCCAGCCCCTTGGCTGTCATTGGGTACATGCGGTCTTCCATTAATTCGCGCACCATCTTGATCGATTGCGTCCAAGGCCAATGTGCCTCCTGGGTCGGATTGATCCAAATGGCGCGACGATATAGATCAGTCAGCCGCTTGAGCCAGACCACGCCAGTTTCGTCATTCCAGTGCTCGACACTACCCCCGGGTTGCAATATTTCATACGGACTCATGGTGGCGTCGCCGACGATGATCAGCTTGTAGTCGTGGCCGTATTTGTGCAATACATCAAAGGTGGAAAATTTTTCACTGTGCCGTAAACGGTTATTGCGCCACACTGATTCGTAGATGAAATTATGAAAGTAGAAGTACTCGAGATGTTTGAATTCCGTTTTGCACGCCGAGAATAGTTCCTCACAGCGATGCACGTAGTCGTCCATCGAGCCGCCGATATCCAGAAACAGTAACACCTTCACTTTATTATGCCGCTCAGGCACCAGCTTCACATCCAGATAGCCCGCATTGTGCGCGGTGGAACGAATGGTGCCTTCCATGTCGAGCACTTCCTCGGCACCTTCGCGGGCAAATTTGCGAAGGCGGCGAAGTGCTAGCTGAATATTGCGAATGCCCAGTTCAACGTTGTCGTCGTAATCGCGAAACTCACGCCGGTCCCAGACCTTTACTGCGCTGCGATTGCGCGAACCCTCCTGGCCGATGCGCACGCCCTCCGGGTTGTAGCCATACGCGCCAAACGGCGAGGTACCTGCTGTGCCAATCCACTTCGAGCCGCCTTGATGGCGCTCTTTCTGCTCGGCAAGCCGCTGCTTGAGCGTTTCCATCAGCTTGTCCCAGCCGCCCAGCGCTTCTACTTGCGCCTTTTCTTCCTCTGACAGCAGACGCTCAGCAAGTTTCTTTAGCCATTCTTCCGGAATGTCTGCGGGCAACACCGCGTCGAGCGCTTCTACACCTTTGAAGTAGGCGGCAAACGCACGATCAAAACGATCAAAGTTGGCCTCGTCTTTGACTAGGCAGATGCGCGACAAGTGATAGAAATCGTCGACGCTGCCGTGAATGACGCCCTGCTCCATCGCTTCGCACAGCATCAGGTATTCCTTCACCGATACCGGCAGGCCGCTTTGCTTCAGGGACAGGAAGAAATCGATCAACATTTTACGTAGAACGCCTATTG
>JBDTPE010000172.1:0-6039 GCA_039932875.1 Betaproteobacteria bacterium
CTGGTGACGGTGAAAGAGGGCGCAACACTGGACCAGGCGCAGGCGCTCATCCACAAGCATCGCCTCGAGCGCCTGCTGGTCGTCAAAGATACTTTTGAGCTCGCTGGTCTCATCACCGTGAAAGACATTCAGAAAGCCAAGGATCATCCCGATGCCTGCAAGGACGACCTGGGCCGGTTGCGCGTCGGCGCCGGCATTGGTGTCGGTGGGGACAATATGGAACGAGCGAGCGCATTGATTGAGGCCGGTGCCGACTGTCTGGTGGTGGATAGCTCGCACGGACATGCGCAGGGTGTACTGGATATGGTTAAGGCGGTAAAGGCCAGATATCCCGACGTGCAGGTGATCGGCGGTAATGTGGCCACGGCTGAGGGCGCCATGGCAATGGCGGACCATGGTGCTGATTGCGTAAAGATTGGCGTGGGCCCAGGTTCGATTTGCACTACCCGCATCGTGACTGGCGTGGGCATGCCGCAAATTACGGCGGTCTCCGAGGCGGCTGTCGCACTACAAGCGCTGGGAATCCCGTGCATTGCCGATGGCGGCATCCGCTACTCGGGTGACGTGGCCAAGGCGATTGCCGCAGGTGCATCGTCGGTCATGATGGGCAGCATGTTCGCTGGCACCGACGAAGCGCCCGGCGAGATCGAATTGTTTCAGGGTCGGTCGTATAAAAGCTATCGCGGCATGGGTTCGCTGGGTGCAATGCAGAAAGGCTCCAGCGACCGCTATTTTCAGGAAAACATCAATAACGCCGACAAACTGGTACCTGAAGGCGTCGAGGGGCGCGTGCCTTACAAAGGCCCCGTCACCACCATCATTCATCAATTGATGGGTGGCGTCAGAGCGTCAATGGGACTGGTGGGCTGCCCTACGGTGGAGGAGTTTCGTACCACTGCCACCTTTGTGGAAATTACCGCCGCCGGCATGCGCGAGAGTCATGTGCACGATGTGCAGATGACCAAAGAAGCGCCGAATTATCGCGTGGATTGAACAGGTTTACGCATGAAACTTTATGGTTCACCCGGTTGCGGCTCTGCGGTCGCCGAAGTCGCTCTACAGCTTGCAGAGCAGCCCTACGAATACGTGCAGACGTCATTCTGGGATCAAAACGAGCATTTCGCAGCGCTGAAGAAAGCCAACCCGCAGGCCAAGGTGCCAACACTGGTTTTTGACGATGGAACGGTGATGACTGAAAGCGCAGCGATCCTGCTGTTTTTCGCTGAGAAGATTCCCGGTTTCATGCCGACCGATGCCATGCAACGCGCAATCTTTTACCGCTGGATGTTATTTATCCCAGCCAATATTTATGCGATGTTCGATATCGGCGATGAGCCATCCCGCTGGGTGGACGGCGAGAAAGCCCGGCAGGCGCTGAAAGAACAATCAGTGGAGAAGCAGAAATTCTTCTGGGGCCTGATCGAGCAGAATTTAACACCCGCACCCTATGCGCTGGGTGGCGACATGACGGCGCTGGATGTCTACATTGCCATGGTCAGTCGGTGGCGTCCGGGCAGGGCGTGGTTCAATGAAAACTGCCCGAAGCTGGCTGCGGCAGTCGCGCTGACCGAGAAGCATCCGGTCGTTACCAATGTGTGGGAGAAAAATTTTGGAAAGTAGTGCAGCGGCGACCGAGCATGCAGCCGCCGATGGCAGATCTCACGCAAACGCCAAAAAACCGGTCGGTCTTAATTTCATCCTGATATGCGTCTTCATCGACATGCTCGGCATTGGCTTGGCGATTCCGGTGCTGCCAATATTGGTGGGAGAGTTTGTCGAGGGGCGCGATCTGCAAGCTTACTGGTACGGCATCCTCGCGACGGTATTTGGCTTGCTGCAATTCATATTCATGCCGATATTGGGTGCAGTGAGCGACAAAGTCGGTCGCCGTCCGGTACTGTTGTATTCGATGGCTGGCATGTTCTTCAATTTTCTGGCGACCGCATGGGCGCCGACATTGCTGGCGCTATTCGTGGGGCGCGTCATTGGAGGCATGTCATCGGCGAGCATGTCGGTCGCGAGTGCCTATGCGTCTGATGTGTCCACACCGGAAAATCGCGCCAAGAGTTTTGGCATGATCGGCGCGGCCTTTGGCATGGGTTTTATCTGCGGGCCGATGCTGGGCGGCCTGCTCGGCAGCATCAATCTGCATTTGCCGTTCTATGTCGCCGCAGGCCTGTGTGCCGCAAATTTCATCTTCGGCTATTTCTTTGTGCCCGAATCGCTGCCCGTGGAAAAACGTGCGCCATTTTCGCTGGCACGTGCCAACCCGTTTTCATCGTTGACACGTCTTGCCAAACGCAAGGATATTCGCGGACTGGTCGCCGTGTTCGCGCTTGTGACATTTGCGCAGGTCATGCTGCAGACCACCTGGGTGCTCTACACCAATTTTCGTTTCAACTGGAGCCCGCGCGACAACGGCATCGCTCTTTTCTGCGTTGGACTGACGTCGGCGGTGGTACAAGCCGGGCTGCTCGGCTGGCTGATGAAGCGCTTCGGTGAAGTGAAGCTTTCGTTGCTGGGGCTGGCTTCTGGCGCGATCGTCTTCATACTCTATGGCCTGGCGACGCAGGGATGGATGATGTACGTTTTCATCCTCTGCAATTTGCTCGCCTTTGCTGCCGGCCCTGCCCTACAGGCCATCGTCTCCAAGGCGACCGACCAAAGTGAACAGGGTTCGCTGATGGGCTCACTGCAGTCGCTGAGCAGTCTGGCCATCGTCATTGTGCCCGTCATCGGTACCAGCATCCTCGCCAAGGTGAGTCATTTGCCAGCCAACGACTGGCGAATCGGCTCGACCTTTTTTCTGAGCGCCATTTTGCAGACCGTCGCGCTGTTCATCGCCTGGCGATACTTCGCCACCCACAGTACCGCCAATGTTGCCTACCGAGCCTGACACCATGCATCGCGCCATCGATAAAATCCTAATTCTCGACTTCGGTTCACAGGTTACCCAGCTCATCGCGCGCCGCGTTCGTGAAGCCGGCGTGTACTGCGAGCTGCATCCCTTTGATATGTCTGAAGCCGAGATTCGTGACTTCCAACCCAACGGCATCATCTTGTCTGGCAGCCACGCTTCCGTCATCGACGATGACACCGCACGTGCACCACAAGTCGTGTTCGAGCTTGGTGTCCCGGTATTGGGCATCTGCTACGGCATGCAGACGATGGCCGCACAACTCGGCGGCAAGGTCGAGAGTGGGCTGGTGCGTGAATTTGGCTACGCCGAGGTGCGTGCACGGGGTCACTCGAAGCTGCTCGAAGGTATTCAGGATCGCGCCAATGCAGATGGGCATGGCTTGCTGGACGTGTGGATGTCTCACGGTGACAAAGTTGCCGCGCTGCCACCAGGATTCAGGGTCATTGCCTCCAATGAATCTACACCGCTGGCGGCAATGGCGGATGAGGCGCGGCGTTTCTATGCTGTTCAGTTTCACCCGGAAGTTACGCACACGCCGCAGGGCGCGGCAATCTACAACCGTTTTGTGCACGACATCTGCGGATGTGAATCGCACTGGAATATGCCGGAATATGTGCCGCAAGCGGTCGCGACCATTCGCGAACAGGTCGGCAATGAGGAGGTGATACTCGGCTTGAGCGGCGGTGTCGATTCAAGCGTCGCAGCCGCGCTGATCCAAAAAGCCATCGGCGACCAACTGACCTGCGTGTTTGTCGATACCGGATTGTTGCGCCTCGATGAAGGCCGGCAGGTGATGGAAATGTTTGGCGAACACATGCACATGAAGATCATCCATGTCGATGCGACTGATGAGTTTCTGGGTCAGCTCAAAGGTGTGTCCGACCCTGAACAAAAACGCAAGATAATCGGCCGTGTATTTGTGGAAATTTTCCAACGTGAAGCCGCAAAGTTGCCGTCGGCAAAATGGCTGGCACAAGGTACGATTTATCCCGATGTGATCGAAAGCGCCTCGGCCAAAACCAAGAAGGCTAATACCATCAAGTCGCACCATAACGTTGGCGGCCTGCCGGAATCGCTGCACCTGAAATTGCTGGAACCGTTGCGCGAACTATTCAAGGATGAAGTGCGCAATCTCGGCGTGGCCCTGGGTCTGCCACGTTCAATGGTATTTCGACATCCTTTCCCGGGGCCGGGTCTGGGCGTCAGAATCCTCGGGGAAGTCTCGCGCGAAGCGGCCGACTTGCTGCGCCGTGCCGATGCGATATTTATCGAAGAGTTGCGTGCCACCAAAGATGAGCAAGGTAATAGCTGGTACGACAAAGTGGCGCAGGCCTTTGCGGTCTACCTGCCGGTAAAGAGTGTGGGTGTGATGGGTGATGGCCGCACCTATGAAAACGTAGTCGCACTGCGCGCCGTGCAGACCTCCGATTTCATGACGGCACACTGGGCGGAGCTTCCTTATTCGCTGCTGGCCAAGGTATCGAACCGAATCATCAATGAGGTGCGCGGATTCAATCGGGTGGTGTACGACATCAGCGGAAAGCCGCCCGCAACGATCGAGTGGGAGTGACGGCGAATGGTTGCAATCGAACGCTTTCGCAAACTAGCCATCAAGCGCGGACTGACGCCAGGCGCACTCCTCGTCGCCAGTCCTGAAGATTTCCATTTGCTTATGTTGTCTCTGCGCCGACAGTTCACGATTGGACGCGAATACACAGAGCGCGAAGTGAATGAGGTAATTGCAAACTGGCAGTCCACGGCAGGTGGCATGCTGAATGTCGACCACGTCGAATTGCGTCGCTGGCTGGTGGATATGTCTATCCTCGCGCGCGATGCCTATGGGCGTGCCTACGCGGTTGCGCCGTTACCGGCACACCTGGCGATAGTCGATGTCGATACCGCGAAGCTTGATTTCGCGCGCGAATTCGCCGATGCGAACGTGCGCGAATCGCAAAAGCGAACTGCCCGCAAGGCGGCCTGGCAGCAAACCAAGAGTACCTCCTGAATGCCTGGCCGCAAAAACATTTCGTCGAGGGCGCCCTGGGAGGCGGTCGTTGGTTATTCCCGCGCCGTGCGCATTCGCAATCACGTTTGGGTGGCTGGCACAACCGCAACCGATGAACATGGCAGCGTCGTCGGCGTTGGGGATGCCGCTGCGCAGATGCGCTATGCGCTGCAAAAAATAGGTCGTGCGCTTGAAGAGGCCGGCGCGTCATTCGTGGATGTTGTTCGCACCCGCACGTTCGTCACTGACATTTCGCAATGGGAAGCCGTTGGCCGCGTGCACGGGGAATTTTTTGACGCGATACGTCCGGCAGCCACCATGGTCGAAGTATCGAGGTTGATTGATCCGGCGCATCTGGTGGAAATTGAAGTCGATGCCTATGTTGGCGAATGACGGCAGACTTCATGTTTGAACACGTTTCCAAACCCGTTATTCCCCGGCGCCAGTTTGCATCGCGATTGATGCGTGCGTCGCTACTGGGGCTTGGCTTGATCGTAGCTTCACTTGCCATCGGCATGGCGGGCTATCTCTGGTTTTTCCCAAAAATCGACTGGGCAGACGCCTTCGTCAACGCCGCGATGATCCTGTCCGGAATGGGTCCGCTGGCGGTACCCGAGACTACTGGCGCGAAGATATTTTCCGGCTGCTACGCGATTTATTCGGGGTTGATGCTGGTGATGAGTGCGGGCGTGGTGTTTGCGCCGCTGGTGCATCGCTTCCTTCACAAATTGCACGCCGATGAAGATGATGTTCGCGAGAAGAACAAGCGTGAATCAAAAACGAAACCCTAGTATTGGCGGGCATTTTCAGGCAAATATGGTCTGCGAGGCCCGCCAGATGTCGATCTTCGATATCTACTGCGTCACTTCAAATGCTTGAAGCCCGTGACGAAACCTACATGCGCGAAGCGCTTTCCCTCGCGCAGTGCGCATGGAACGCTGGCGAAGTCCCGGTCGGCGCGGTCGTCGTCAAAGATGGGGCAATAATCGGTCGCGGCTTCAATCAGCCTATTACATCCAGCGATCCAACCACGCACGCCGAAATCGTCGCACTGCGCGAGGCCGCGCAGAATTTGAAAAACTATCGACTGGTCGATTGCGAACTTTATGTGACG
>JBDTPE010000173.1:0-6029 GCA_039932875.1 Betaproteobacteria bacterium
GCCTACTACGGGCCTTCATTTCCACGACATCGATCTACTCTTGAAGGTGCTGCACAGACTACGTGAGCAGGGCAACACGGTGGTGGTGATTGAACACAATCTGGATGTCATTAAAACAGCAGACTGGCTGATCGATCTAGGCCCCGAAGGTGGTGACGGCGGCGGTGAAATCGTTGGTCAAGGCACGCCTGAAGATTTGGCGCAGATGCCGCAGAGTTTTACAGGTCGCTATCTCGCGCCGCTGTTGGGTATTGCCGCGAAGCGGTCTGCCGCGCGAAAATAGTGTCGATGAACCCACGTGATCTACTGATCGATAGTTTCCGAGCAGCGTTGTCGGCTGCGGATCCACTGGAGATCGTCCCGGCACATTTGCCAGCGCCGCCAAAGGGCAGGACGGTCGTGGTCGGCGCGGGTAAGGCGGCGGCGGCCATGGCCAAAGCGGTGGAGATCGTCTGGCCAGCAGACGCGTCACTGGAAGGCATTGTCATTACCCGTTACGCCCATGGCTACGCAAACGACGGCGCACCTACGCGCATTCGGGTGCTGGAAGCCGGTCACCCGGTGCCCGACGAGGCCGGTGAGTCTGCCGCCAAAGAAATTCTGGCGCTTGCCGAATCGCTCAGCAGTGATGATCTGTTGCTGGTGCTGGTGTCCGGGGGTGGCTCCAGCTTGCTTTCACTTCCGGCGCCGGGCATTACGATGGCGGATTTGAAGGCCGTTACCGGTGCGTTACTGGCTTGCGGGGCGCCGATTCAGGAAATGAATGTGGTGAGAAAGCACTTGTCCGCGATTCAAGGCGGGCGACTGGCGGCGGCAACCAGGGCACAGGTTCTGGCGCTGATCATTTCTGACGTTACAGGCGACGATCCATCAGCGATTGCCTCGGGGCCGACCGCACCGGATCCGTCGACCTATCAGCAGGCGCTCGACGTTCTGAACGCTTACCGCGTCGTGCCGCCGCTGTCGGTGATCCGACATCTGTCCAATGGTGCGCGCGGCGATATTGCGGAAACACTGAAACCTGGCGACGTGATTTTTGCGCGCGTTGAAAACCGCGTCATCGCCACACCGCATGCGAGCCTTTCGCGTGCGGCCGCTTTCTTTCAGCAGCGCGGCGTGACGCCGATGATTCTCGGCGACAGCGTGACCGGTGAGGCCCGCGATGTGGCGAAAGTGCATGGCGCCCTTGCCCGGCAGATTCAGCAGCATCACCACCCGTTCAAGCCGCCGGTGGCGATTATTTCCGGCGGCGAATGTACGGTGACACTGCGCAATGCGGGTG
The DNA here is from genome assembly GCA_039932875.1 of Betaproteobacteria bacterium. Lineage (GTDB taxonomy): Bacteria > Pseudomonadota > Gammaproteobacteria > Burkholderiales > Usitatibacteraceae > UKL13-2. The sequence continues at coordinate 1,283 of JBDTPE010000173.1, forward strand.
TGGGCCGTGGCGGCCGCTGCAGTGAATTCCTATTGTCATTAGCCATCGATCTGGATGAGCGCGAAAACATTTTTGCAATCGCCTGCGACACTGACGGCATCGATGGTTCGGAAGACAATGCCGGTGCCTACCTGGAACCTGGCTCGATCCGGCGCGCGCGACTTGGCGGACTGGAAGCAAAGGCACAACTGGCGCTGAATGACGCCTTTGGATTCTTCGCACCGCTGGACGATCTGATTGTGACCGGTCCCACACGCACCAATGTCAACGACTATCGGGTTATCCTCATCGCCTGAATGCTTGCCATGCGGCGATGGCTCGCAATGGCAGCGACCGAACAGGATGCTCACTTGAGCGATGGAATGAAATGAACGACAGGCATGATACGGAAGAGGCACTGCGTGCCTCGGAAGAGCGTTTTCGTGCATTGACGGAAATTTCGTCCGATTGGTTCTGGGAGACCGACAGGTCACACCGTTTCACGTTTCTGTCGGTCGAGACGACGATCGAATACAAGATCAAGCGTGCAGACGTAATCGGTAAGACCCGCCAGGAGCTGATGCCAGACGCGATGACTCCGCAGGAATGGGCTGCCCACGACGAAATTCTGGCCGCGCGTAAACCCTTCCAGCGCATGCTGACCCGCACATTTAACCGACGAACTGGGGAAGTGTCGGGGTTCTTTAGCCTGACTGGTCAGCCAATGTTCGATGCGCATGGTGAGTTCCTCGGGTATCGGGGAATTGGGCGCGATGTAACCAGCATCAAAATGGCCGAGCGGCAGCTTGCGGCCAATGAGGCAAGGTACCGTCTGATTACGCAGAATATGCGCGACATTATTGTCCTGATGCAATGCGACGGCGAAACAATTTACTTGTCGCCTTCGTTTTCCCGCGTGACTGGACACGATATCGAAACCAGCATCCGCGAGGATGCGGGCAGCTTCTTTCATCCTGAAGATTATGTCTGGGTGGAACGCGAATTTGCGCGCTGCGCGATTGGAGAGCGAGATGGACTGCAACCTGCGCTCACGTACCGTTTTCGTCATGCTGAAGGACATTACATCTGGCTCGAAGGCCAATTGCACCTGGTGCGCGACGATAGCGGCTTGCCATCGCATATTCAGATAAGTGCACGCGACGTGACCGCCAGACGCTTGGCGGAGATTTCAGTCGCGGCCAAGACCTTGGAGCTGAAGGAGGCTAATAGTGCGCTGGAAAATGAAGTACGCAGCCGCCAAGAGCTCGAGCGCAATATCCTGATCACCATTGAAAAGGAGCTTGAGCAGGTTGGCCTCGAGCTACACGATGAACTCGGACAGGACTTGACCGGGATCGCGCTGTTGACCAAGACACTTGCCCAAAAACTCATCGGCAAAGGCCCCGTCGAAGCGGCGCTTGCGAGTCGTATTTCCACGCTGGTCAATCGCACAATTGGTCATACCCGCATGATTGCCCACGGCCTGTCGCCCTATATATGGGGGCAGGAAGGATTGGTGGCGGCACTACGTCAATTGGCAAGCGATATAAACAGCTTGGACGCCGTGAAATGCGACACGCGCATTCCGAAGGCGGTGACAATTTCAGACGAACTGGTAGCTCGCACGCTGTATCGAATCGCACAAGAGGCTGTCAACAACGCGCTTAAGCATAGCAAGGCCGGCAAGATTCGCATTGCACTGACACGAACGAGTCGCGGCGTCGAATTGGTGGTTTCCGACGATGGTATTGGTCATCCGCTCGCTGAAAGTGAAACTGGAGAGCCGCTACGCTTTCACAGCATTCGTCATCGTTGTCGTGCAATTGATGCCTCCTTGTCCATCGGTGACGGAACGCTCGGTGGTACGATGGTTCGCGTGACTTGGCGCGAGGCGAAACCGGTCAAGGTACAACGGCAGCCAATAACCAAGAACGGGAGTGCGAGTTGAAGTCAGCCATCATGGTGGTCGATGATCATGCCATTGTCCTGCATGGCTTGAAAGAGCTGATCAACAATGAGCCTGATCTTGAGGTCACCATGACGGCGGACACGGCAGAGCGCGCATTGGAAATCCTTAGTGAACAACAGCCAGCGATTGTGATCACGGATATTTCGTTGCCCGGATTGTCTGGCCTTGAATTGATCAAGGAACTATCGTCTTTGTACCCTGACTTGCCGACGCTGGTCTTGAGCATGCACGACGAACTGGTGCATGGCGAACGCGCGCTGCGCGCTGGTGCCAAAGGCTACCTGGTGAAACAGGAAGCGCCTGAAAACGTGATCAAGGCCATTCGCATGGTGCTCACCGGGGAACGCTATCTAAGTGACCGCATGCGGTCGCTACTCACACGCACGGTACGCGGCAGACCATCGGTACAACCTGTTTCCATTTTGTCCGGCATGACCGACCGTGAGCGCGAGGTTTTTCGTTTGATCGGCATTGGTCTCGGCGCAGGCGAGATTGCGATCAAGCTCAATCGCAGCGTTAAAACGGTGGAAACACACCGCGCCAATCTTAAAAAGAAGCTGGGCTTGCGTAACGGGCCCGAGCTGAATCGCATTGCGGCGCATTGGGCAGACAAGGAAAGCATCTGAGCCGCTGACTTATGCGGGCAAGCATGAGCCAGGCGGCGGCATCACGAAACTGTTTGACATAGAACAAGCATAGTCGCGGCTTTTCGGATGTTTTTGCCCTGGAAAGCCCGCCAATATTAGACCTCTATCAGGCGTATTGCAGCTTCTGCCAATGTCGCTTCACTCTTGGCAAAGCAAAATCGCACCAGTTTCTGATCAATCGCGGCATGGTAAAACGCGGATACAGGTATGCACGCCACACCAAAATTTCTGGTGAGGTGCTTAGCGAAGTCGGCATCTGACATCGCTGCGAATTCGGGCAGATGCGCGTACTGTGCCAATACGAAATAAGTGCCACGCGATGGCTGCCAACGGAGGCGGGAATCCTTTACCCGCGACAGGAAATAGTCTCGCTTCTGCTGGTAGAAGTCAGACAGCTCGTGATGCGTGCCGAACGTCATATATTTGGCAATCGCGTGCTGCGACGGCGTATGTACCGTGAACACGATGAACTGGTGGGCTTTGCGAAATTCCGCCGTTAGCGCCTTTGGGGCAAGACAGTAGGCGATTTTCCAGCCCGTCACATGATAGGTCTTGCCGAATGAAGAGATGACAAATGTGCGCTCGGCAAGCGCCGGAAATCGCGCGGCACTCTGGTGTGCGGCGCCGTCATACAACATGTGTTCATACACTTCGTCACTAATGACGAAAATATCTGTTTCGCGTAGCAGCTCTGCGAGCGCCTCCATATCCTCCTTTGGCCAGCAGGTGGCAGTGGGATTGTGCGGCGTATTGATCATGATGGCCCGGGTTCGGGGCGTGATGAGCGCACGTACCTGCTGCCAATCGGGTCGGTAATTTGGAAACTTGAGCGTCGCGAAGACGGGCACACCGCCGTTCAGACGAATGACCGGCTCGTAACTGTCGTAAACCGGCTCGAAAATGATAACTTCATCCCCGGCATGCACGATCGCAGTGAGCGCTGTTTGTATTGCCTGCGTGGCGCCGGCAGTGACGGTGATTTCGGTGTCGGGGTTGTATTGGCGTTCGTAGAGCTCAAGCGCCTTCTCGGCGATTCTCTCGCGTAACGACAGTATGCCGACCATCGGTGGATATTGATTGTGTCCCGCTCGCATGGCATCACTCATCATGTCCACCAGGCGAGGGTCGCAAGCGAAGTCCGGGAAGCCCTGGCCCAGGTTGACCGCTCCAACTTCCTGAGCCATTGCGGACATGGTGGTGAAAATGGTCGTGCCGACGTGCGGCAATTTTGAAACTGGTAATTTCATGCGAGCATGATAGCAGCGAGATTCCGCGGGGCGAAGCGTGCCGCTGCCAGCGTGGGACAATTGCGCCGACTTGCAGCGTCATGTAATCGCTGCGCGTGCGGCGGCAATTTTATGCGTCAGGAACTTTGCGACAGCCGCAAAGTCTGTTAAACAGCCACACTATCCCATTGAACAGAGCTTCCATTGCATATACGTCCAATACTAATCGCTTGCGTAGCAAGCTTGGCTTTCATCAGCCTCAATACGGCATTTGCAGCGCGTGAGGACTCGCCAGCAGCGAACGCTGCGGCATCATCGGTTGTCCTTGACAAGATGCTCGTTAGCGGCGAGCAACCCGGCCCGGGAATGTGGAAGGTGACCAAGGGCGATCACACGCTCTGGATCATTGGTACACAAACGCCGGTCCCGGAAAAGATGACCTGGCGCGCCAAGGGTCTTGAAGCTATCGTCGCCCAATCACAAGAGATACTCAGTGCGCCCTCAGCGAGCGTCTCGATGAAGCAGATCGGATTTTTTACGATGCTGACCATGCTACCGTCGGCACTTCAAGTTCGAAAAAATCCCGATGATGCAACACTGAGGGATTTGGTGCCAGCCGAATTGCACGCGCGCTGGCTAGTTTTGCGCGACAAGTACATCGACTCGTACACGATCAATGACGAAGAGAAAAATATAGAGAATTGGCGCCCGATGTTTGCGGCAGTTGAGCTTTACCGTAAGGCCATCAGCAAGTCCGGCCTCACCAGTGCAAGCCCGGTTTGGCCGGTGATTCGCGAGGCGGCAAGCAAGTACAGAGTCAAGATTACCCAGGTGCGATACGAGCCTGCTATCAGTGAGCCGCGAGCTGCGCTGAAAGAACTTCGCTCAACGCGCCTGGCCGATGTTGATTGTTTCGCCAAAACCGT
>JBDTPE010000174.1:0-6018 GCA_039932875.1 Betaproteobacteria bacterium
GTCGGGTTCGGCATTGACGAGGAAATTAATACCACCTTGCTTGTAGAGCGTGACGCGCTTGCTACGGTGCCGCGCCACAGCGGAAAAGCCCATGCTTTCGAACAAGCGGCCCAAGGCTTCAGTATCAGGTGCCGTGTACTCGACGAATTCAAAACCGTCGGTCCCCATCGGGTTTTCAAACAGATCTGCCATTTTTTTCTCCTCCAGCTACTTCAAGTATCGTGAGCGGCAACAACGCCGCTGGTCAGCTTCGTCGCCGGGCTGGTCGGATTTCATGCAAGGAAATGTTACACAGTAAACGCGACGACATTCAATCACCGCGCTACAATCATCAAACGCGGGGAGGTAACCCCGGTTGGGAACCACGGCGCTTTACGACGATCCAAATCTCGGATCGGAAGGCACAACGGCGTGGGGAACGCCGAACTTGTTGGAGGTATGACATGAACGATAGTTTACGCGCTTGTGGCAATTTCGTAAAACATGCCGGTGTCTGGGTTGCCGGTGCCATGTTGATGGTGCTGTCCGGTTGCGCTTCGCTCAATATGCCGGAACGCCAGCCGATTTCTCTGGAACAGATTGTCGCGATGTCCAAGGAGGGTAAGGATGCGGCGGCAATCATTCGCGAGATTCGCGAATCAATGACTACCTACGATGTCATGGCGTCACAGTACGCAAAACTGTCAAGAGACGGGGTGCCGGATGAAGTAATCGACTTCATGCAACGCGGCCAGCTAAGGATGGCAGAGCGGGCCGGGCGCCGTAGCGCCTATGACGACCTGTGGGTATCAAGTCGCTTTGGCTGGGTATACGGTGGTCCGTGGACGCCGCGCGCTTATTACCTCTATTCCAACGGAAGGCCGTTCACACGCTACTGGTAAATCTGGGTGGCATAGGCAACCGCTAGCTGATCTTGAATTCGCTGAAACTTGGCCCGCCGACGCGACCTTTCTCGGGCGGTGCCTGTCCGTCTTTGTAGACCGGCATCATGCCGGAATTGCCAATTAGCAGTGACAGATTGGTTGCAGAGTCGGCATTGGCAAGGCCCTCTTCGATCGTAATCTTGTCCTGCTTGATGAGGCGGAACAAATCCTGCTCAAACGTTTGGGAACCGACCGTTAGGGATTTTTCCATTGCCTCCTTGATTTCGCCGACTTTGCCCTCTTCAATTAACTCAGCGATGTTGGTCGTGTTCATCAATACCTCTACCGCCGCAGAACGACCGCCTTCGATATTCTTGATCAGGCGTTGCGAAATGATGCATTTGAGACTGACGCTGAGGTCAGATAGCAGAATGGCGCGCTGGTCAAGCGGGAAAAAATTGATGATGCGATTTAGCGCGTGATAACTGTTGTTCGCATGAAGTGTCGCCAGACATAGGTGCCCGGACAAGGAATACATCATTGCCGCCTTCATGGTCTCAATATCGCGGATCTCGCCGACCAGAATGCAGTCCGGCGCCTGGCGCATCGCATTGCGCATGGCTTCCTGAAAGGAGTGCGTGTCACTGCCGATTTCACGCTGGTTGACGATCGACTTCTTTGACCGAAAGATGTATTCGATCGGATCCTCAAACGTGAGGATATGCCCCTGCTTCATGCTGTTGCGAAAATCCAGCATGGAAGCAAGCGTGGTCGATTTTCCGGAACCGGTCGCACCGACGACCAGAATCAAACCACGTTTTTCCATTACCTGCTGCGCCAATACTTGCGGCAGCGCGAGCGAACGGAATTCGGGAATGTTGGTTTCGATGTAGCGAACAACCGCAGCGCAGGTACCCTTTTGCCACATCATATTAATGCGGAAATTACCGATGCCTTCAATCGGCATGGAGAAATTCAGTTCGAGATCTTTTTCAAATTTCTCGATCTGGTGCGGCTTGAGGATTTCATAGCAAACCTTCTTGGTATCTTCCGCACTCATCTGCAGCTGATTTACCGGTACGGTATTACCGTTGATCTTGATTTGAATTGCCATACCGGCCGACACGAACAGGTCGGAGGCTTTTTTTTGCGCCATCAATTCGAAAAGTCTGGTTAACACCGCCATTTTTTTCTCCCCCGCAACCTGTTTAATCTCAGCTACGCAGCAACTCGTTGATGCCGGTCTTGGCGCGCGTTTGCGCATCGACCTGTTTGACGATCACTGCACAATAAAGGCTATACCTACCGTCGGCTGAGGGCAAGCTGCCGGACACGACGACCGAGTAGGGCGGTACTTTGCCGTAGGAAAACTCACCGGTATCTCGATTGTAGATTTTAGTCGACTGACCGATAAACACGCCCATCGAAATCACCGAGCCTTCGCCAATGATAACGCCCTCAACCACCTCGGAGCGGGCACCGATGAAGCAGTTATCTTCGATGATGGTCGGATTGGCCTGTAACGGTTCCAGCACACCGCCAATGCCCACGCCACCACTCAAATGCACGTTCTTGCCGATTTGCGCGCAAGAGCCTACCGTAGCCCAAGTGTCGACCATGGTGCCTTCATCAACATAGGCGCCGATGTTCACGTAAGAGGGCATCAGAACCACGTTCTTGGCAATGAACGCACCACGCCGCGCGACTGCCGGTGGCACCACGCGAAAACCGCCAGCGCGGAAATCGGCGTCGGAATAGTTGGCAAATTTGGTGGGCACTTTGTCAAAGTAGCGCGCACCGTCCGCGGTGCCATCGCCAATCACCGCGTTGTCGGCCAGACGAAATGACAGGAGCACGGCTTTCTTGAGCCATTGATGCGTCACCCATTGGCCATCAATCTTTTCAGCGACACGTAGATGGCCGCCATCAAGCAGGTTGATTACGCGGTCTACCGCAGACCTGGTGTCCGCATCCGCTGATTGCGGATTAATGTTCGCGCGGTTTTCCCACGCTCGCTCGATGACAGTTTGTTCGGTATTCATATTGTTGGTTACTTAGAGAGTGGTGAGAGTGTACGACGGATGCCGTGTCAGTAGATGCTGCAGTTAACTTCCCAGACGTTTGGTTAAGCGCGTGAGCCAGGATTCCTTTTCCTTGGCAGGCGCAGAAACGGCTTGCGGACTTTCCGTGCCCCCCGGCTTCAATGCCGCCAGCTGCTGCTCAAGTTCGGCACAGCGGGCCACCAGTTCAACCTCACGCTTGGCGTAATGCTGGTTCGCCTGGTAGGTGTTGCGATAATCGTTGTAGGCCCACTCCTCGCGATCAGCGAATACTGAAATTCGCGAGGTCAAACGTTCTGCAGCCGCGTCGTCACTGGTGGCCACAACGAGGAAATACAGCGCGTCCGGCGGAAGCGCAATGGTGTCAGGCTGGTCCTTGGAGAGGGTTAAGGTTTCACCATCGCTTGTTGATGCGGATTGGGAGCTGCCAGCGTCCGGTACGATCAGCGACACAAACGCATTGCGCTGCGAGAACCACCGAGCGTGTTTGAATCGGCTGTCGACCAATTCTGCCAACTCAGCACGATCAAGTTCCTTGACGTGAAATTCGTTCTTGTAGCCTCGTTTGTCGGAATACTCGATGCGGTTGGGTGACGAGATGATCAGCGATCCCGACGGTTTCAGCACCCGCTTTATCTCATCGAGAAACGCCGCCTGTTCGACGATGTGTTCGATGGTTTCAAATGAAACCACGACATCAAAACTGGCGCCAGGGAACGGCAATTTGGCGCAGCTACCCTCTGTGAATTGCAGGTTTTTGCGATCCGCGTAGGCGTGAGCCGCGTGCGCGACGGCCGCGCTGGACACGTCCACCCCATTCACCGACGACGCAACTGTCGCCATCAGCGCGCTGCCGTAACCCTCGCCGGATGCGACATCCAATACTGATTTCCCAGTAACCAGTGGCAACACAAAATGATAGCGGTGCCAATGTTCGGCCCACATTTCGCCGGACAGGTTAGGGTGAAATCTCTCGCCGGTGAATGAAAGCGTGTCGGTCATGCGGTTTTGGTTTGAACTCGGAATGGATTGTTAAAATGCGCTCCCCGGTCGGGTTCTAACGACATAAAGCCATGTCGTGCGCTTGATTGACTAACTATTATATGGTTCAAACGAGAGCGCAATTGATTCGCCTCCGCCTGTCGTCTCCCCCTTCCTCATGGATGCCCACGCTGGCGCTGTTGCTGGGCGCCACTTCCTGGGGCATCCTTTGGTATCCGTTTCGGGTGATCGAAGGCGGTGGCCTTGCCGCACCACTTGCAACATTTGTCGCTTACCTGGTCGCCGTACTAATCGGCGGCTTCGCGTTCAGGCGCGTCTGGGTCGAATTCCTCCACCATCCAAAGTGGCTGGTCGCTATCGGCATTTGTGCCGGCATCACCAATGTCACCTACCTGGTTGCGATTATGCAAGCCGAGGTCGTGCGCATTGTTCTACTGTTTTATCTGGCGCCGCTGTGGACGGTGCCACTCGCGCACTTCATCCTGAAAGAGCGCCTGACATTGACGGGCTATGCGGTCATGTTGCTGGCCATGAGTGGCGCCGTTGTCATGTTGTGGCGGCCGGAGCTGGGGTTGCCGCAGCCGCGCAATGTCTACGAGTGGATGGGCCTGTGTGCTGGTTTTACATTTGCCTTGAGCAACGTGCTGGTAAAGGGTGCCGGCCAAGTATCGCCTGAGGCCAAATCCCTGTCCGGTTGTATCGGTGTCCTTGCGGTCGCGTTTCCAGTCGCCCTGTTGCTCGCACCGCCTGCATTTTCGCCAATGCAATTGCCAGCGATGATCGCGCCGCATTTACTGTTGCTTTCAGTGATCGGCGTCGTCCTGATCAGCACCAGTGTGGCGCTGCAGTATGGGCTGTCGCATTTGTCGGCCAATCGTGCAGCCGTCATCATGTTGTTCGAGCTGGTGGTGGCCGCCGTCGCCGCGCATTATCTTGCGGGAGAGACTACGCGACTGATGGATTGGATTGGCGGCGCAATGATTGTTTCAGCCGGCATGATCGCAACGCTTGCCGAACACTACGCGGATGACAATAAAAATTAAACGTGAAAAACGCCGCGCACATTGCTGCGCGCGGCGTTTCCGTGACTTCTAATTGCGAAACGGGTTTGCGGCTAGAAGCGGAAAATTGCGCCCACTGAAAGTACATTGACCTTGAGTTCGCCACCCGTACTGTCGTCGCCCAGTTTGCGAAATGTTTCGACTTCACCGCGAAGCGCGAGCGAAGGATTGAGTTCGTATTGCAGACCAAGCCCGTAGTGCTGCGCTGTCTTGTTCTTGCTGCCGCGATTGGCGAGCAATCCGACGCTACCCGTCGAACTGAACGTCGCTTCGGTTTTCGCCTGTAGGACGCCAAGCCGCCCATAAACTGAGAACTCCTGCGTGATCGGTGCCGACAGCACCAGATCCACGCCATAGCCTTTGGCCTTGTAGTCCGCATTTACGCTGCCAACCAATGGTGTCGTTACCGTAGTGCGAGTGTTGTATTTGCCTAGATCGGCATAAAAACCTTCCAGCGACACGGCGGGAGAAAAGCGATATCCCATCATGAATTTGTAGAAGGTGTCTTTGTCGTCAGCGCTGGTCGACGGAGAGCCGTAGCCCAGCGAACGCAAAAAATCGTTCACCTCACCTGCATTTACGTTGGATTTGGTGCTGCCGGCCGATACGCCGCCATACCAAGGCGTTGCCGTTTGCGCATGGGCTGCGCCGGCTGCTGAGACGGCCAAAATGGCCGCTGCGATTCCGAGAACATTTTTCATTATTTTTCCTGTTTTTGACCGATTAGAGGCTAAAGCGCCGCGCTATCGCGCAGCCAGACACTTCGCGTATCCGCAGTTTCAGATGCGAAATATGTAAGTTGGTTCCCACGTTTGAGGGAACATTTGTCAAGCGAAAATGAAACCCCGCGCCAGGCTTGGTGTTTCAAGAGATTTCACCCGGAAAGGCCCGTCAAATGGCGTTCTGCGATTGGCTAACGTATCGTGCCGGAAACTCAGCGGCTTCATGTTACGGCTGATTGCCAATAGTGAAGTTTGTCAGACACCCGTTTTCCAAACGGTTGATTTTGCGGGAAGCAGGATTCCCGACAAA
>JBDTPE010000175.1:0-5958 GCA_039932875.1 Betaproteobacteria bacterium
GGCGTGACCATAGGGGATGATGTGTTCGTTGGCCCGAGCGCCTGCTTTACCAATGATCGAGTTCCACGTGCGTTCAATACGGGCTGGAAGGTGACGCCAACTTTTATCAAAGACGGGGCGAGTATCGGAGCCAATGCCACAATTGTTTGTGGCGTTACTATCGGTGAATATGCGATGGTGGCTGCCGGAAGTGTAATTACCCGTGACGTGCAGCCCTACACGTTGGTTATGGGCAACCCGGCGCGGTCAGTAGCGCGCATAGACAAAGCCGGCAACAGAATGGGAGAGGTTTGCGATGGTCAATAGACCTTTGCGCATTGGTCTATTCGGCCTGGGCAGGATGGGGCGTAACCACCTGCGGGTTCTATCCATGCTCAAACGAGTCGAATTAATGGTTACTTTCGACGTCAATCCGCTGGCAAAAGGCAGTGCCTTGGCGGCTGGTGTGCCGTTCCTATCGTCCCTGCCGGAACGGGACCTCGCGATTGAGGCTGCAATCATCTGTACCCCAACCTCAACGCATGCTGAAATGGTGCACGCCCTTTTGGCGCGGGGCGTGCGGCAATTTTTTATTGAAAAGCCGCTGGCTGACTCGCTGGAAGGGGCAAGAGCCATCGCCGATGCTTGTGCCACTGCCGGGGCAACTCTGCAAGTCGGTTTTATTGAGCGCTTTAACACCGCAGTTCAGGAACTGAAAAAAATTACCGATCGTTCCGAATGTGTAGTCAGCATAGACTTTACCCGGACCAACCGCGTCAGCTCACGCATTACCGATGTAGATGTCATTACCGACATGATGATTCATGACATTGATTTGGCCCTGCATCTGAATGGATCCATAACCGATGTATCCGCACACGGATTTTGCAGAGGGCCAATGATTGATCTTGCCTCCGCCCTGCTGACACATAAAAACGGCCGTTTTTCGCGTATCCACGCCAGTCGTATCACCGAAAAGAAAATCCGCATGATACAGGCGACCTGTCTCGACATGTTTGTTGACTGCGACCTGCTGCGTAAGGAAATTCTCATCAACCGCCAATCGGAGACGCGACAGCCGGAAGGTGACGCCTACGTTATCTCCGCGGCCAGCGAGACTGTCGAGGTGCGTCCGCAGGAAGCATTGCTACTCGAATTACAGGCTTTCGTTGCGTACTGCCAGGGCGAGCCTGTTGCCGGCTTGCCGGACGCTGCAGCCGGACTCGAAGCCCAGAGTATATGCCAGGCCATTCAGCAGGCCGTCCTGCAATGAGTATGCGTGCTGCCTTGCGCAACCAGACTATTCTCGTTACCGGAGGCGCGGGCTTCATCGGCAGCCACCTCGTCGACCGCCTGCTCGTCGATGGCGCGGCGCACGTCGTAGTCGTCGACAACCTGTTTCTCGGCAACGAGGACAACCTCGATGCTGCGCTGGCCACCGGTCGAGCTACGTTCTATTGTGACGACATCGAGTTTGTGACTTCGCTGGAATACATCTTCGGCAGGCACCGCATCGACACCGTTTTCAACTGTGCCACCAAGGCGCTGAACTACTCGTTTCTGAATCCCTCCCATGCGTTCTCCACCAACGTGGCCGGTGTGCTCAACCTGCTCGAGCTGCAGCGCGCGGGGCGCTTCCGCTCGCTCTGCCACTTTTCCACCTCGGAGGTGTACGGCACCGCGGTGTATGAGCCCATGGACGAAGCGCATCCGCGCAACCCGACCACGACCTATGCCGCGGGCAAGGTCGCGGCGGACGTGGCGCTGGAAAGCTATGTGCGTATGTTCGGGCTCGATGCTTTCATCGTGCGCCCGTTCAATAACTATGGCCCTCGCCAGAACCACAAGGGCATGCTCGCCAGCATCATCCCGCTGACGGCCTGGCGTGTGCTCAACGGCATCCCGCCGGAAATCCACGGTACCGGCCAGCAGAGTCGCGATTTCATCCACGTTGCCGACACCGTCGACGCGGTGGTGAAGCTGTATGACGTCATGCCTGCCGGTGACAACATCAATATCTCGGCGAACAATCAGATCACTGTCGAACAATTGATCCATCGCATTTGCGACCACTTCGGCTACGCCGGCGAGATTCCGCGCAAGGAAGCCCGTAAATCCGACGTGCTTTGCCACAACGCGAGCAATGCGCGAGTGCAGGCGATGATCAACTATCAGCTCACACCGTTCGACCAAGGTCTCGCACAGACATTGGACTGGTATCGCGCGAAGTTGGGCCAGCCCCCGAGTAAGCCATGATCCGCCTGATCCGCCCCTACATCAGTTTCGAGGACGTCGAAACCGACCTGCGGCAGATATTCGCCGATGGCATCTTTACCCGCGGACAACACGTCGAGGCGTTCCGCAGGGAGATATCAGCCTACGCCGGGGTTAGGCATACCCATCTCACGACCTCAGCGACCACCGCCTTGAGCATGTCCCTGAAGCTGCTGAACATAGGACCGGGCGACGAAGTGGCGGTTTCGGATTTTTCGTTCCCGGCGACTGCCAACGTCGTCGAGGACCTTGGTGCGCGCCCGGTATTCGTTGATGTGGCGCTCGATACCTACAACATGCTACCGGAAGCACTGAGCGCGGCTATTACGCCGCGCACCAAGGCTGTGATTGTGGTCGATGCCTTCGGCAACCCCACCGGCATCCACCGGATTGCGGCGATCTGCCGGGAGCACGGCCTGCCGCTGATCGAAGATGCCGCCTGCGCGATCGGCAGCAGCGAGCGTGGCGTGCGCGTCGGCCGCATCGCCGATCTCTCATGCTTCAGCTTTCACCCGCGCAAACTGTTGACTACCGGCGAGGGCGGCGCGATCACCACCGATCGGGATGACTGGTCGGCCTGGTTCGATGTCAAACTGAATCATGGCGCAGGCAGCATGCTGGGCTATGGCCTGGATTTCGTCGAACCGGGATACAACTATCGCCTGTCGGAGCCGCAGGCACTGATGGGGCGCGTGCAACTGCGCAAGCTCGACAAAATCGTCGTCGAGCGCAACTTTATTCGCGACGACTACGCGCAGCGTCTGCAGCCGGCCGGTTTTGTGGTGCAGACCATCGGACACGACGTCGTGCATAACCTGCAGTCCCTGGTGTTCCGTGTGCCGTCCGGGATCGATCGTGATGCGCTGATTCGGGGTTTGCGTGAGGACGGTATCGAGACCACGATCGGCACCTATTGCCTGAGCGGTACCACCTACTACCGCAAGCGCTATAACGATTTGCAGCACAATGCTGAGCGGCTGCAGCGGGAGACGATTACGCTGCCCTGCTATTCGGGTGTAGATGTGGCGTGCGTGTGTGACGCAATTCTTGCGAGGTGTAACGGGTTGAAAGGATAAATGTGATGGTTGCATTATTGAACGATCTCAGGAAATTCTGGCTGGCTCGTCGCAAGGAAGTTAATGACAGGTTCAATCGCACGCTGCCGTTTGGCGACTACATCGTGGATCGCTGGGAGAAGGCCCGCGAGTTGGGGTTCGGTGAGGGCGCTTCCATCTACGACAGCAGTCTGGTTCTGGGTGACGTGAAGGTTGGCGCGCATACTTGGATAGGGCCTTTCACCGTAATCGATGGCTCAGGTGGATTAGAGATAGGCTCGCACTGCTCTATCTCTGCAGGCGTTCAGATCTATTCTCACGATACGGTCGATTGCTCACTCAGCGGTGGTCGGGCACCCATTGTTAGGGCCCGCACGAAGATAGGCTCAAATTGCTACATCGGCCCTAACGCAGTGATCGTTAAAGGCGTCACTATCGGCGATAGCGTAATCATAGGGGCAAATAGTCTGGTGCTAACGGATGTTCCATCTGGCTCCAAGGCCTTTGGTACGCCTTGCCGGGTTGTGGGCTCATCTTGAGCAGTGCTGCGCGTGAGGGCGTGAGAGTTTTTATCGGTCCATATGAAATAGCAGGAATAGCCGCAGGACTGGATACAGGATTTGCCGAGCTTGGCGTCCGGGCTCAGGTCGTTCTTTCGATGCCGGATGCTTTTCAATATGGAAGCAAGAGCCGAGTCTGGCTCTTCCGGATATGGCAGCGGATCGGCGCCGCGCGAGCGTCGACGCCACGGCACAGGCTATTCACCAAAGTGGTTTTGGTTTTCTTGCATAACTTGTGGGGCTGGTTTGTACTGGCGCGGGCACTCTTCGGGTTTGATGCTTTTTTTTTCCTGTATGGCCAGACGATAACCAATTCGCGGCTTGAACTGTGGCTGCTCAAGCGCGCGTACAAAAGAATAGTGTTCATCTACGTTGGCAGTGACAGCCGCCCGCCGTTTATTGATGGAGGACGCTTTCCCCTTTCTGACGGTGCTCCGGATATTGCGCTTGTCAATGTACTTGCCCGGCAATGCAAGCGCAGGATCCGTCTGCATGAAAAGTTTGCCGACTATCTGGTTAACGCACCCGCTACGGCACAGTTTCACGAGCGCAAGTTCATAAACTGGTTTGCGATGGGTATCCCGAATGATTCGGTTCAATCTGACGGTCAGCCCTTGTCCTCGGATTGCGTAAGGATACTGCACAGTCCCTCAAATCCTGCTGTAAAGGGATCGCAGGAGATTCACACTATCATTGACCGGTTGCAGAAGAAGGGATATCCCATCAAGTTTGTAAAGGTTGAGGGGATGCCCTATGAAGTCGTACTACGAGAGCTTTCCGTTTGTGACTTTGTGGTCGATCAACTGTACTCCGATAGCCCTCTGGCTGCCTTCGCTTCCGAAGCCGCATTCGCTGGTAAGCCTGCTGTGGTCGGTGGCTACTTTGCGAAGGCGGTTGCGTCGTATTTGCAACCGCAAGATATGCCCCCCAGTCTTTTCGTCTTGCCTGCGGATATTGAAGCGGCTATAGAGCGGCTGGTCATCGACCGGGCATTTCGTCTCGAGTTGGGCGCGAAAGCCAGGAGATTCGTCACCACGCACTGGACAGCCAAAGCCGTGGCAGAGCGCTATCTGAAACTATTGAATGATGATATCCCGGAAAACTGGTGGTTCGATCCGATGGATGTGCGATATGTGCGTGGATGCGGTATGCCGCAAGCCCATGCCAGTCGCTTGGTACGGGAACTCATTGCGCGATATGGAGTACGTTCTCTGCAGGTCGCCGACAAGCCGGAACTGGAGCAGGCTTTCGTCAGATTGGCGGCCACGCCTGAGCACCGAGAAGATGCTTAGCGCAGTATTGCGCGACAGTTTCATCTATGGCCTCGCTTCGGTGCTGTCCAAGGGCTTGGCGGTATTTCTTCTGCCCCTCTACACGCGCGTGCTTTCGCCCGGCGAATACGGCGCTTATGAGTTGCTGATTACCCTTGGAGCACTGGCAAACCTTGTGGTTGCTCTCGAAGTCTCGCAGGGGCTGGCAAGGCACTGGGCGAATGCGGCTGATGGGATGCAGAAGGTCAGACTAGCCAGCACGGCACTATGGTTCACGGTATTAATGTATGGCATTTTTACGGGTGTCGGATGGGTTTGGTCCGAGCACTTTAATCACTGGCTGAGTGGTGACAATAGTCATTTGCTTGCATTCAAGTTTGGGCTGGGTTTCATCGCGGCCAATGGCATCTACTATTTGCTGCTCAACCAGTTTCGCTGGGAGCTGCGCAGCAAAGCCTACATGTTCGTCAGTGTCGGCTACGCATTGATGACGCTGCTCTTTGCCTCGGTGCTCTGTCTGTGGTGGGGCATGGGGCTGGAAGGGGTGATGCTGGGACAACTATTGGCAGCGTTCTTCTCAGCACTGCTTTGCGGGTGGCTGTTATGCAGAAGTTTCACCTTCTCGTTCGATGCAAAGGCACTGCGCGCGATGCTGCTCTTTTCGGCCCCCCTGGTTCCTGCCGGATTGGCCGTATTCATGAGTTTGTATATTAATCGCTTCGCACTTATGCATTTCACAACCCTTGAGGACGTTGGGCGTTTTGGCGTCGGCAGCCGCATTGCCGGGATGTCAGCGCTTTTGATACTGGGTATTCAGGC
>JBDTPE010000176.1:0-5957 GCA_039932875.1 Betaproteobacteria bacterium
CAATTAATTGGGGCCAACGATGCTTGTGGGGCAATTCGTGCATGACAGTCTCCGGAAACCCGGCTATTGGATCGCACGGAATTCATTTTGTTTCAGCGCCAGCTTCAGCACCAACGCGGTGGAAAGCGATGATGCCCTGCCAAGCAACGGTCAAACTGGGCAAAAGTTACACTTGAATGTTCGATGAATCGACTTCGCGCGGACAATACCCTTCAAATATGGGCTATCTGATGCTATTGCGACAGGCGCCGTTGGCGCTTTCGTTTGTAGTCGAATAGACTATTCAACGTCGCCAAACTAAACCACTACTGCTCGGAGATCTGATGAAATTTCGAATACTGCTGACCTGTCTCGTTTTATCACTTTGCAGCACTTTGTCCAGCGCGGCGTTCGCCAAGAATTTTCGCTGGTCGTCTTCCGGCGACGTGACCACGCAAGATCCCCATGGGCAGGATGAGAGCTTCACCAAATCGATCAATATGATGATCTACGAACGACTTTTCCAGCCCGGCAAAGACATGCTCGCTACACCGTGGCTGGCAACCGGCTTCAAGGTGACCAGTCCTACAAAGCGCGTTGTATCGTTACGCCGCGACGTAAAGTTTCAGGACGGCACACAGTTGACCGCCGACGACGTTGTGTTCTCGTTCGAGCGCGCCGCCAAGTCCAATCAATTCAAAACCTATGCGGTGCCAGCAGGCGTAGCGAAGAAAATAGACGACTACACCGTTGAGTTCACTACCGCAGCGCCGAACCCGGTCGGGCATATCTATCTAGGTGAAGTGCCGATCATGAGCAAGAAGTGGGCGGAAAAGAACAACGCCACGACGCCACAGGATTTCAGCACCAAGGAAGTGACCTACGCCTCACGCAATGCGATGGGCTCGGGACCGTTCAAGCTGGTGTCGTATGAGCCGGGCATCAAGACCGTGCTGACAAAAAACACCGACTGGTGGGGCATCAAGGATGGCCGCTATGAGAGCAATATAGACACGATCGAATACCGCCCCATCAGCAACGCCGCAACACGTATGGCCGCATTGCAATCGGGCGAAATAGACTTCGTTCTCGACCCTGCTGTGCAGGACATCGCGAAACTCAGGGAAGACCGCGCGCTGAAAGTCTGGGAAGGCGACGAGACGCGCATCATCTCGATCACGCTCGACCAGGCGCGTGATGAGTTACTGTTCTCTGACGTGAAAGGCAAGAATCCGTTCAAGGACAAGCGTGTCCGCATGGCGCTGTATCAAGCTATCGACGTAAACGCCATCAAAACTTCGATCATGCGCGGCCTCGCCACGCCTACTGCGATCGCCACCCCCAGCCCCAAAGCCGAGGGCATCCCCGATGCGATGGACAAGCGCTTTCCGTTCGACCCGGTTGCCGCCAAGAAGCTATTGACCGAGGCGGGCTATCCCAATGGCTTCGGCTTCACGCTGCATTGCCCCAATGACCGTTACGTGAACGACGAGAAAATCTGCGTCGCGCTGGCCAGTATGTGGGCGCGTATCGGCGTTAATACCAAGGTCGAAGCGATGCCGAAGGCACAGTATTTCCAGCGGACACCAAAGAAGGAATTCAGCGCCTGCATGCAAGGCTGGGGCGACAACAATCGCGATGCAATGTTTACCTTGAAGCCACTGTTTCACAGCCTCAATGACAAGGGTGCCGGCGATACAAACTACGGCAATTTCAAAAGTGCGGCGCTCGATGACTTGATCGACAAAGCTGAATTTGAAATGGATACCGCCAAACGCCAGACGCTCATAAATCAGGCGGTGGAAATGGTGAAGAACGAGGTGTTCGTCATCCCGCTGCACCGCCAGGTGATTCCGTGGGTATCGCGGGCGAACGTGAGCCTGATTCACCGCTCCGACAACAAATTCGCGCCGATCTGGGTGACGATCAAGTAGTAAGCCGTTCGAGTTTGCGCGGCGCACGTCGATTATGCGTGCGCCGTGCGGGCCCTTGAGGAACCGGAAGCAAACCACAAACCGCCAAACGTCAGTGCCCCATTGATGATCAGAAGCTCCAGCCCGATTTCATATTTGCCGAACAACAAGCTCTGATACTTGTCGATAACGAAGCAGACGACCGGTGCGGCGATAGCGATGGCGGGTACGTAGCGATCCTTGACAACCCTGCTAGTCAAAATTCCGAAGGCAAACAAACCTAGCAGCGGCCCATAGGTATAGCCCGCCAGCTTCAGGATTAGCCCGATCATGCTCGGGTTGTCTGCCCACTTGAACACCATCACCAATAGCAGGAACAGCACGGCGAAACCGATGTGGATTTGATGCCGCAAGCGCGTCTTCTGTGCCTCGTTCATGTCGTTGCGACGGTTGATGCCTAAAAGGTCGATGCAGAAGGATGAGGTCAGCGCCGTAATGGCACCATCCGCACTCGGAAAAAGTGCCGAGATCAGGGCGATGACAAAAATGACCTGCACCATCGCTGGCAAATGTCCCAACACCACAGCGGGGAAAATCCTGTCGCCCGTTTCGGTCACACCAACCGTCGGCGCATACAGGGAAAGCAGCCCCCCAAGGTAGAGAAAAAGCAGCACCACACCCAGCATGATGATGCTCAGGGTGACGATGTTCTTCTGCGCATCGGCGAGCGTCTTTACCGAGATGTTTTTTTGCATCATTTCCTGATCGAGCCCGGTCATGGCGATGGCGATGAAGACGCCGGCCAGTATTTGTTTGCCGAAGAATTTTGCACTGTCGACGTCGGTCGAAAAGATGGTCGACAGGCCGCGCGCATTCAATTGCGACAGACTCTCCGCAATCGTCAGATGCAGGCCGTCAAGCACATAGCTCACGCAGATCACCAGGCCTGCCAGCATGCAGGCAGTCTGCAAGGTATCAGTCCAGACGATCGTTTTCACGCCGCCTTCGTAGGTGTAGAGCAGGATCATGACAAGAATGACCAGTGCGGTCAGCCAGAACGGCACGTGCAGGCCATCGAGAATGGCATCCTGCAGAATTTTGACGACGAGATATAGCCGCGCCGTCGCACCCAGCGTGCGTGACAGTACAAAAAATCCAGCGCCCGTCTTGTAGGCGCGCGGCCCCATGCGGGTATCCAAATAGTGGTAAATCGATGTGAGATTGAGCCGGTAGTAGACCGGCAACAGCACAAAGGCGATCACGAAATAACCGATCAACTGGCCAAGGACGATCTGGAAATACGTAAAGGCGCTTGCCCCCACTGCACCAGGCACACTGATGAAGGTGACACCGCTGAGCGAGGTGCCGATCATCCCGAAAGCCACCAGCATCCAATTGCTTTTGCGATTGCCGATGAAGAATGATTCGTTATCGGATTTGCGCGAAGTAAACCACGCCACGCCAAGCAGAACTGCGAAATAGGCGATGACGAAGCAGAAGAGTAGTGTCGGAGACATATTGTGTATTGGCCGAAAAGCGCATTCTGACACCGCCAGTCAGCGGGCGGGCGTGTAAAGTACCGAAAAACATTCTCACCCTTCGTGGTGCACTCAAAAAGAATCGACCGACAACATGACCCTCACCTACATCTGGACCGGTTTCTTTCTGGTTGGCTTTCTGGCTGCGCTCGCGCAGTGGCTGTTCCTCGGCGATGTAGAAGTCTTCAAACGCATCATCGACGGCACCTTCACCTCAGCCAAGGTGGCGGTGATGGATATTGCACTTCCGCTTGCCGGCATCATGACCTTATGGCTTGGGATATTGAGCATCGGCGAGAAGGCCGGTGCCATCAATTTGATCGCGAGAATCATCTCGCCTTTCTTCTCGCGCATTTTTCCCGAAGTGCCCAAGGACCACCCGGCCACCGGACATATGGTGATGAATTTCTCCGCCAATTTTCTGGGACTCGACAACGCGGCGACCCCGTTTGGCTTGAAAGCCATGGAAAGCCTGCAATCGCTAAACCCCAACAAGGAAGAAGCCAGCAACGCGCAGATCATGTTTTTGGTGTTGCATACCTCAGGGCTCACGCTGATTCCACTGTCGATCATGGCGCAGCGTGCAGTGCTGGGCGCCAAGGACGCGTCGGACATTTTTATCCCGACGCTGATCGCTACCTACGTGGCGACCGTGGTTTCGATGGTGGCCGTTGCCATCAAGCAGCGCATCAATATGTTTAACAGCGTCATCCTCGGCTGGCTCGGCGGCCTCACCACGTTCATCGTTGCGGCCATCTGGTACATGACCACGTTTCTCACCAAGACGGAGATTGAAGTCTTCTCGAAAGTGTTCAGCAATCTGATTTTGTTTTCGATCATTGTCGGCTTCATCATCGCTGCATTGCGAAAACGGGTTGACGTTTACGATGCCTTCATAGAAGGTGCGAAGGGCGGCATCGAGACCTCGCTGAAGATCATCCCGTATCTGGTCGGCATGCTCGTCGCTATCAGCGTGCTGCGCAATTCGGGCATTCTCGGTTTCGTCGTGAACGGATTCAACTGGTTCTTTTCACTGCTCGGCGTCAATACCGATTTCACGCCCGCACTGCCCACGGCATTGATGAAGCCGATCAGCGGCTCGGGATCACGTGCGATGATGATTGATGCGATGCAAACCTATGGCGTCGACTCGTTCGTCGGGCGGCTTGCTTGTATTTTTCAGGGTTCCGCAGACACGACCTTCTACATCGTGGCGTTGTATTTCGGCTCCGTCGGGATCAAGCGTACGCGTTACGCGATCACCTATGGATTGCTTGCTGACTTTTCGGGCGTGGTGGCGGCGATATTCGTGGCGTATTTGTTTTTCCACTGAGCGGAAACGTAGATCGCCATTGGGCGCGGGTTTTCAGGCAAAACGTCCTGGGGAAGCCCGCCAATGCTGGAGTTTGTCAAATGGACGACATCGTCTTGGTCAGATAAAACCACTCGTGTCCGGGCTCGGCCTTCGCATCCGGAAACAAAATACAACCATCGTCCTCGGCCAGCAATCGCGTGCCATCTTGTCTGATCGCGATCAGATCACCTTTACGCAACGGGTCGAAGCTCGCCCATACGCGGCTGAAGGTATCGCCAATTTCATTCTTGTCGTAGACATCGACCATACGCAGTGCTTCATATTTCTCAACGGGTTCGGGCGCCGGTGGCGACGTGATGCCAAGAAACTTGAGCGTATTGAGAATCGCGTGGTAGCCGACTTCGGGCGATGACGGATCATCGTGAGCCCCGCATTCGAGCGTGATCGCATAGCCACCAACGGAGCGCATGTACTCGGTGGTACCAACGCCGTAGCGCGGATCGGTATTCAATTGATTGGCGCGATCTGCAGTAATGCCGTTCTGACCGACGCGCCGCTCTACACCCTTCGCGTAAGTGTTTAGCCAACCATCCACAAACCGGTGAACGCCAAGCCGCCTCGCAAGCGCTCGTTCCTTTTCGAAATGCTTGAACGGCTGAAGCGTGCCGGTATTGTTCTCCGGCCCCAGCATCGCAAATGCGGGGTTTTGTGCACGCGTCGAATGCAGGTCGAGTAGTACGTCGTGGCGCGCCAGCAACGGGCACAGCCAGTTCGCAACGTGATCTTCAAAATCGGCGGGCTGCGCGACTGGATAGAGGTTTCGATTGAGGTTTCGGTCACCTGCACGGTCGCGCCGCGCGTAAGCCAGCGGATTCGTGATCGGGACAAAGGTGACCTCACCAGCAGCGATATTGATACGATTTTGCCCAATGTCGTCCAAGACGCGATGAATCGCCTGTGTGCCGCAGGTTTCATTGCCGTGAACCGCGCCTGTGATGATGAGACGCGGTCCGGCAGTCAGCCCGGCGAATGTAAGCGACTTGAAGTGCAAGTCAGCTGGAGTGCGGGGCGCAGCGTCGGATGTGGCCATAGGTAGAAAATTGGTAGGCTGTGTTGGACTCGAAGCAGCGCCCAATGGCTTGGGAGCTGAAGTATATCGCTGGGTTAATTGAAATAGCGCTCGCCCGCACTCGTCAATGAGCGTCCATGTTT
>JBDTPE010000177.1:0-5957 GCA_039932875.1 Betaproteobacteria bacterium
TTCAGTGGCAACTAATCAATATACGAACTCTGATGCTGCGAGGGTTCAATACCCGCATTGAATGAATTGGCTCACGAACCCTGCGGTCGATTCACACTCCCAGCAGGTCCGCCGGTCCTGCGCGCCCAAAAAAGTAACCTTGATAGGTCTGGCAGCCTTCTGCGGCCAGGAAGTCACGCTGCGCCGCTGTCTCGACCCCTTCGGCCATCACGGTCAGTCCGAGAATCTGTGCCAGCGCGATGATAGTACGGGCAATGGCCGCGTCATTTGGGTCAGTTAGAACATCACGCACAAATGATTTGTCGATTTTCAATTGGTCAAGCGGAAGACGTTTCAGGTATGAAAGTGACGAATAGCCGGTGCCGAAATCGTCCAGCGAGAAGCTCAAGCCGTGCGCACGCAGCACTGTCATTTTGTCGATGACGGTTTCAATATCGTCAAGCAACAGACTCTCTGTCAATTCAAGTTTCAAGCGTCGCGGATTGGCGCCGGTCTTCTCAAGTACCGTGAGTACCTGTGCGACGAATGCAGGGTCTCGGAACTGTCGGCTGCTGACATTGATGCCCAGCGTCCAGTCTGCCGTTTGCGGGCGCTTTGCCCACGTGAACAACTGCCTGCACGCCTCTTCAAACACCCACTGGCCGACTGGCACGATCAATCCAGTCGACTCCGCCAATGGAATAAAATCATTGGGAAACACCGTGCCACGCGATGGATGCCGCCAGCGCACCAGCGCCTCTGCGCCGATTGGTCGTCCATCGATATCGACTTGCACCTGATACTCCAGAAAGAGCTCGTCTCGCGTGACTGCCTGCCGCAGGTCTTTTTCCAGTGCCGCTCTACTCGTCACCGCGGTCTGTATCTGCGGATCGAAAAAGCGGAGGGTATTTCGGCCGGCCCCTTTCGCCTGATACATTGCCAAATCCGCGCGCTTCAGCAGATCGTCCACCGTGTCACTTTTCTCGGCAAACAGTGCTACGCCGATGCTCGATGTGCTGTAGTGTTCGCGACCGTCAAAGTCGTATGGATTCTTAAGCAACGATAGGATTTTGTCGCCCACTACTTCGGCCTGGGTCGCTGCTTCTAGCCGATCTTCACTCAAGCCTTCCAGAATCACCAGGAACTCGTCGCCACCGAAGCGACCTACCGTGTCGGTTTCACGAATACAGGTAATGAGCCGCAGGGCTACATGTCGAAGCAACAAATCGCCTTGATCGTGCCCAAGCGTATCGTTAAGCGTCTTGAAATTATCCAAATCGATAAACAGCAGCGCGCCCTTCTGACCTGTGCGATTGCTGGCGGCAAGAGATTGATGCAACCGATCCGAGAGCAGACGCCGGTTGGGCAAACTGGTCAGCGTATCGTAGAACGCGAGCTGGGCGATCTCGCCCGCCGCGGCTTTGCGCTGCGTAATGTCCTGCAAGCCACACTGCAATAAGGTGCGCCCGGCATGACGAAACGCCATCAGGTGAACTTCCGCATCCCACTCAGTGCCATCCGGTCGACGATGTCGCCATTCAAATACGTGTGACCCCTCGTGCAGCGCGCGCTCCATGTAGCTGCGTGCGGCGGCAATTGAATCGCGACCGTCGTATTGTGTTGGCGCTGATAAGTCAGCCACTGTCAGTCGAAGTACCGCCTCGCGGCTATCGAGGTGATAAATCGCGACGGCAGCCGCATTGCTGTCGATAATGCGTCCGGTTGCTGGATCAAGTACCACGAGTGGAATGGCTGAATCGACGAACAAAACTTTGTTATACGCGTCGCTCTCCAACAGTCGTGCCTCGGTTGTGCGAAGTGCTGAAATCTGATCGGACAACTCCTGCGCTTGTGCCGCCAATTCCAGTTGATTTCGCTGCAGTAAGCCGCGCATGACGTCCTGCGCGTCCGCCAACTGGTTGATCTCAGTGATCGGGCTTGCGACTGCCGTCGTTGCTGTGAAATCGAGCCGACCGATACGCGCACTGGCAGCTGCCAATTGCTCCAGCGGTCGCGACACACGCTTGGCATAAGCGCGGATGATGAGTATTGCAACGCCAAGCAACAACGTCATTCCGGCGACGAGTGCTGCCAGTAACGCCACCCACGACGGCGCAAACTCACTGGCAGGTGCGAGGGTGATGACCCACAACCGCTGGTCCCCAAGCGCGTACGGGCGAATGCTTGCGAGCCAGCGTATGCCGCCCGACTGATAGCCCAGTACGTCGGCCAACTTGCGTCCCGATTTCCGCCACTGCAGCAGCGCATCGGTAACCGGCGCCAACCCCAAATTGGGGGCGGGCAAAAGTATCTTCTTGTACCAGTCCGCTTTTGGAACCGCTACCGGTGGCGTTGGCAAGGCAAGCACGCGCTCATCTTCGGTCAGCACCAAAGCCATCGCACGACTATCTGTGGCAGATTGCATGGTTGTCACAGAAAGGTCACGCAGTAACAAGTCAAACCCGATGACGAAGTCACGACCGTCGTTGAGGCGCATGCGTGTCGATGCTGTAATGCCGGGGTCACCTGTGGTGAAAAGTATGTAGGGCAATGTCCAGCGAACATCGTTACTTGCGGGGCCCTTCATGGCGGCCAGGTACCACGGGCGAAGGCGCGGATCATAGTC
The DNA here is from genome assembly GCA_039932875.1 of Betaproteobacteria bacterium. Taxonomy (GTDB): domain Bacteria; phylum Pseudomonadota; class Gammaproteobacteria; order Burkholderiales; family Usitatibacteraceae; genus UKL13-2. The sequence goes on from JBDTPE010000177.1 coordinate 2,606, forward strand.
AACCTCACGCCGCACATTCGAGAAAGTGCCGTCCGGTAGGTGATCAAAGAAAGACTGCGTTTTACCTTGGCGCGGCACATCAGTCATGCGGTTTCGCCAGCGTTCGCCGCCTTGCTCCAGCAGCAGCCAGCCTTGCCCGGTGGAGGTACCGGCGACCACCGACGTAAGCTGCGGTATCGCACGCAATACTGGTTTGAAAACGCGATTAAATTCAGCCGGATTCTCGAGGCTGGGCGCTTCGCCAGCAATCCAGCCTCGCGACATCACCAGCAAACCGCCGACAGGCGCGAACATTGCATTGAGGCTGGCTTCTACCCGTGAAGCGACCACATTGAACTGGCTCTGAGCCACGCGTTCCACCGTTGGCAGCAGTCCGAACAGGACAAAACCGACCGCAACCGCCAGTGTGGTGGCCACGATGAGCAGTGTGACTCGCAGCAGGATTGCCTGCCGCAGCGGCGAGACGACCGATTTGAAGCGCTTGAGCATACGCAAATTGTAGTGGACTTGCGCGCGACGAGCGAGAAAGTTGACGCCACTTTGCGCAGCTTGCAACCGGCAGGGGCATTTCTGCAAGCGACGGCGAATTCAGATATATCCCAACGCTGGGTAACAGGCGCGCTTACCGCGTTACGAAAATCCTCTACCTGCGCACCTTTCTAGCGATATAGCGGGCGCCAATTCGACCAGTAGCGGCGGATGGCGCGGAAGTCCATCTGCATTCTGAGACGACGCGACTAAGCCAGCAACCGCGCAAGTCGCCTGAACCCTGCGGCTTTTGGGTGCAGTTCATCCATCCAGCTATCGTCTGCAACCGTCCCCGCCGTGCGCACGAACGTGGTATTCGTACAGTTGTCTGCTAGGTTCTGCTGCCACGCGCCGAAGGTATCAATCAACGTCGCGACCACTTCGCGCCGAAAGCCGCCGCGCTTGAGCGAACCGGGTTGCGGGACCTTGCGAGCATCCATCGGCACCTTCAGCCATTGCCCGGCGCCCAGCACATGTCGGCCATCAGGAATGGCGTAGTCGTAATTATGCAGACGTACCAATGCATTGGGCGCGATGGCATTTACCTGTCGAACCAGGATTTCGATGTCGCCGAAAATCTGCGCAAATAGTGCGCGCATGGCGACCGTTTCATAGCAATCCGCTGGCGTCGCCGTAGTCGAGCAATTTACGTTGAGGATACTGGCAAAATCATCGAAGCCCGCAAAGTCATTGCCGCCCGCGCTAATGAAGACATGGGTTAATGTGCCCTTGTAATCTGCAAGCGCGGTCTGAAACATACTGAAAAATCGCTGATTCGGATCGACCATGTCAGCCGCTTCCAGTCCGCTATCGCCGATGAGTAGGATGTCTTCATTCATGAATCGGTTCTGCAATTGCGACGTGAGGTTGGCCAGTGGATGCCAGAACCATGAGTCACCTATACAGATGACAGTGGCTGGCCGATTGGCTGCGTAGAGATCGAGCGGTGTGTTGTAGATGGGCATTGGATTATCCTGCAGAGTCACGGAATGAATCGATACATCGGTAACCGCTGTTCAAGCAGTATTCGCCAAGTTCACGCCCGCCCCATCACGATCGAGCGAAAACTATTCATCGGGAAAAGCGGTCCGGGATCGGTTTTGCGACCGCGGCTGACATCCTCGTGACCGAGCACGTCGGCAATTTGATAGCTAGCCCGCAGTAGCGAAGCGACGCGGATGGCGGTCCTGATCTGCACTTCGCTGTACTCGTGCCAGCCCGCCTGCGTTGACTCGTCTTTATGCACGGCGATAGTTACCTCGCTATCCGGCAATACGTGATTGGACCAGTCGGCCCATTTCCCGTCTGGACGATTGCGTAGCTTACCGGCGTTCACCAATTCGATGCCGATTGCGTATTGATTCATGCCTTTCAAGTTTCCCCAGGCACTATCGCCTGCGTGCCAGGCCTTCTTGTTGAATGCAACCATCTGCACAATGCGACCGTCGCGGCCAATAACGATGTGCGATGAAGCCTGCGCGGCCGGGTTCATGAACCAGCTGACCGCCCCGTCCAATGTGGTTCCGGCTGTGTAATGCAACAGGAGATAGATGGGCGCGAAAGGCTCGGACTGGTTAGGCGACTTCTGAAACGAGATGTTCTCACCGGCCTCGCCGACCAATTTGTTGCTTCGAATTTTCATGCCGCTGCCCCTGCGCAAACGCGTCACGGCGAGTGCCACGACATTCGTTGCATCAGCTTACTTGCCGAGCATCGGCAACTCAATCGACCATCGTATTTCCTACCTATACAGGTAGGGTATTTATCCTGCGCTGAACGTCGATATGAAGCGCTTAAGGTCTGGATGGCCGCAGTACGTTTTAATTCTCGACTATTTAGCGATTGCCAGCCTCAGCTGTTCCAGCGCAGCAGGATCCTCCATCGTCGTCAGGTCACCCGTGTCGCGCCCTTCACACAGCGCTTGAATCGCCCGGCGCAGCAACTTTCCTGAGCGCGTCTTGGGCAGCAGCGTCACAAAATAGACCCGCGCGGGCCGGCCGATGGCGCCTAGCGCCTTGTCGACGGTATTCATCACTTCTTTCTCATGGAGCGCCGCAAGCTCTGGTGTCGCGGTGCGGCTCGTATCCTTGACCACAGCGAATGCAACCGGCACCTGGCCCTTTAACTGATCCGCCACACCAATTACCGCAACCTCGGCGATGTTGGAATGCATCTGTACCGCTTCTTCGATCTCGCGCGTGCCCAGCCGATGCCCGGCCACGTTGATCACGTCGTCGGTGCGACCCATGATGAAGTAGTAGCCGTCGGCGTCGCAGGTTGCCCAGTCGAACGTGGTGTAGACCTGCTCGTCCCTGAACGTGCTGAAATAGGTCTTCACGAAGCGCGCATCGTCACCCCAGATGGTGCTCATGCATCCGGGCGGAAGCGGCGGGACGATACACAGCACGCCTTTTTCGTCCGGGCCAACCTGTTTACCGGTTTCCTCGTGCTTTAGTTTCAGTTTGTAGCCGTAGCACGCAAAACTTGGCGAGCCCAGCTTGCGAGGCGTCTCTTCGAGACCGGGTTCGGCCGAGAGGATAGGCCAGCCGGTCTCTGTTTGCCAGTAATTATCGATCACCTTTACGCCCAGACCTTTTTCGATCCAGTCCGATGTCGGCTGATCCAACGGCTCGCCGGCGAGGAACAGATAGCGGAGCGACGAAACATCGTATTTTCTTAAATAAGCCGGATCCTGCTTTTTCAATACGCGTATCGCGGTCGGTGAGGAAAACATGATCGAGACTTTATAAGTCTCGACAATACTCCACCACACCGCCGCATCGGGGCGCATCGGCACACCGTCATACATGATGGTGGTACTGCC
>JBDTPE010000178.1:0-5955 GCA_039932875.1 Betaproteobacteria bacterium
ATGCTTGAGTTTTTTTGTGAGATCGGGATCAACCCTGCAGCAACCGCATCTCCGCCCGCGCCAGCGCCTCTGGCGTACCCGCCACCACCAGCACGTCACCCGACTGCAATCGCATCTCAGGTTGCAGTTTCGTTTCACGAACGCCGGCGCGTCGCAGGGCGGTGAGCTGAACACCAATCTCTTCGAGTCGAAGCGCCTGTAGCGTTTTCCTGTTGGCAGCGGCACCCTCGTCTATTATGATTGACTGCATGCGCGGCTGATGTGCGTCGTAGTCAGCGTCAGCTACGTCGGTCGCACCAGGAAAGAAACCTCGCATCAGCTCATACCGCTCGCCCCGGACCTGCCGCAATCTGGCCAGCACTTTATTTAGCGGCAGCCCAAGCAGCAACATGGTTTGGGTAGCGAGCATGAGCGACCCCTCAACCACTTCGGCGACAATTTCTGCAGCGCCTGCACTTTTCAGTTTTTCAACATCCGTATCGTCAAACGTGCGGACGATCACTGGCACTTCGGGGCGCAATGCACGGACATGGGACAGTATTCTCATCGCCGCATGCGTGTCGGCGAAACTCACCACCACTGCGGCGGCGCGCGCAAGTCCCGCCGCGGTCAACACTTCCTTTTTGGTACCGTCGCCAAACATGACCGGTTCGCCGCCCGCCGCCGCCTGCTTGACGCGATATGGGTCGGTGTCGAGCGCGATGAGCGAGATTTTCTCGTGCTCCAGGAAACGCGCCAGACTTTGTCCGCTGCGACCGTAGCCACAAATAATCACGTGCCCCTTCTTGGCCATGGATTGAATGGCTAGTTGTTGCAACTGGACTGCGCGCATTTCCCATTCGCCGGCGACCATGTACATGACGATTTGCTCGCTCCTGGCGAGAATCATTGGCGACAGCAACATTGAAATCAGCATCGCAGCGAGCACCACTTGCAGCACTGCTGCGGGCACCGCATTGATTTGCCCTGCAAGCGTCAACAATACAAAGCCAAACTCCCCGGCCGGCGCTAATGCCAGCCCGCATCGAAGCGCGACGCCTTTGTCATTCTTGAAGAACAACGCGAGGACTATGACGATCAGAAACTTGATCGTGAGCAGGGCAAGCAAAACCAGTAACACCATCAACCAGTGATCAAGCACCACCCGTATCTCGAGCAACATGCCGATGGTGACAAAAAACAGCCCAAGCAATACGTCGCGGAACGGTCTGATATCGTCTTCGACTTGATAGCGATATTCGGTTTCCGATATCAGCATGCCGCCCATGAATGCGCCCAGCGCCAGCGACAGCCCGGCGACTTCGGTGATCCATGCCAACCCTAATGTGACGAGTAAAACGGCAAGCACAAACAGCTCGGAGGATTTCTGGCGTGCAACCACGCCGAATAGCGCGCGTGTCGCTTTTTGCCCGACTGTCAGCATCAGGAATAACACGACGGCCGCTTTTGCCAGTGCCCAGCCGACCTCGATTGCAAGTGCGCCACCTGAAAGTGCCAGCGCCGGCACCAGTACCAGCAACGGGACAACCGCCAAATCCTGAAACAGCAAAACCCCGACAATCTGCTTGCCGTGTGGCGAGTGAAGTTGTGCCCGGTCCGAAAGCTCTTTGATACTGATGGCTGTCGACGACATCGCCAAAATGCCGCCCAAAATCAGGCCAACCTGCCAGCTCAGGCCTGCCAACAGCGCAACAACAATAACGACGGCGATGGTGATGCCGACTTGCAAGCCGCCCATGCCAACGACGGTGCGTCGCATTGCCGTCAATTGAGGTAGGGAGAATTCCAGACCGATCGAAAACATCAGAAATACAACGCCAAATTCTGCGAGATAGCGGGTCTGCGGTGTATCGGGCACGAAGCCCAGCGCATGCGGCCCAATCAACGCACCGACCACCAGATAGCCAAGAATCGCGGGCATATTGACCCGCCGGAACACGACCACCGTGACCACGGCAGTGGCCAACAGGATCAGGATGATCGGCAGTGTAGCGTGGGTATTCACTAATGGTCACCAAATCGGGCGCGGCCTTCAACGGTACAATAGTCTCATGGAAAGTTTATTACACCCTCGCTCAATCGCCGATACCGGGAGAACATTAGCGTTGGCGCGAGACACGCTCAATATCGAAGCGGATGCGGTGCGGGAATTGGCGTTGCGATTGGGCGACACCTTCGTCGCGGCGCACAAGCTTTTGTACGAGGCCACTGAAAACCGCGGTCGCGTTGTCGTCACCGGCATGGGTAAAAGTGGACACATCGGCGGCAAGATCGCCTCAACGCTTGCTTCCACCGGCACCCCGGCATTCTTTATGCATCCGGGCGAGGCCAGCCACGGCGATCTAGGAATGATTACCAAGTACGACGTGGTGATCGCCATTTCAAATTCGGGCGAAACCGATGAGATCTTGAAACTCCTGCCGCAACTAAAGCGGCGTGGCACGCCCATCATCGCCATTACCGGACGTCCAAACTCTACACTGGCCACCGCCGCAGCCGTGCACCTGGACGCAGCAGTAAAAAAAGAGGCGTGCCCATTGAATCTTGCGCCAACCGCTAGTACCACGGCGACCCTGGCATTGGGTGATGCGCTGGCGGTAACCCTTCTGGACGCACGCGGTTTTGGTGAGGAAGACTATGCGATGCATCATCCCGGCGGATCATTGGGACGGCGATTGCTGATGCACGTCAGCGACGTGATGGTCACCGGGGACCGCGTTCCATCTGTCAGTATCGACTCCTTGCTGCCAGCTGCGATTATGGAAATGACAAAGAAGGGTCTCGGCATGACGGCGGTCATCGATGACAACGGCTTATTGGTCGGCGTGTTCAGCGATGGCGATTTGCGTAGAACCCTGGAAACACAGGACAAAATCAAGACGACCCGAATCGCCGACATTATGACGAAGGTCCCCAAGACCATCGGGCCACAACGTCTGGCGGTCGAAGCAGCAGGCCTGATTCAGCAACACAAGATCGGCTCCAGTGGATTGCTGGTCGTGGATGAACACAACAAGCTGGTCGGAGCGGTACACGTGCTTGACCTGATGCGTGCCGGGGTCCTGTAGTGGCGATTGCACCCGCGTTGCAAGAGCGGATTCAGAAGGTCAAGCTCGCTATATTCGATGTCGATGGCGTGCTGACTGATGGCAGCCTCCACTACGGCCCCGACGGTGAAGAGGTGAAGGTGTTTAACGCGCTCGACGGACATGGGCTGAAAATGTTGATGGAGTCAGGTGTCGAACTGGCGATCATCTCGGGCCGCTCGTCCAAAGCGCTGGCGCGGCGCGCGAAAGACCTGCGCATTACCCAGCTATTCATGGGTGTGGACAGCAAGTTGCAGATTTTCGACGCGTTGCTGGCAAATATGTCGTTAAGTGCTGCACAGACCGCCGGCCTCGGCGACGACGTGATCGACCTGCCGTTCCTCACCAGATGCGGTTTTGCAGCCTGTGTTCCATCTGCACCCGCTTACGTACGCGAGCACGCCCATTACGTCACGACCGCGCCGGGCGGCCATGGGGCAGCACGCGAGTTTTGTGATCTGATTATGAAGTCCCAGGGAACCTGGGACGCCGCATTGAAAAAATATCTGGATTAAGCATGCTTTGGATTAAGTCGTTGCACATTGTCTTTGTAGTCGCCTGGTTTGCGGGACTGTTCTATTTGCCGCGTCTGTTTGTCTATCACGCGCAGGCCGAGGACAAGATTTCGATTGAGCGATTCAAGATCATGGAGCGCAGACTCTACCGCGGCATCATGACGCCGTGCATGGTCATCACACTTGTGCTGGGCACCTGGCTTTGGCTGGGCTATGGGTTTCGCGGCGGTTGGCTGCATGCAAAACTGGCTTTGGTCCTGCTGCTGGTTGCGCACCATTTTTATCTAGGCACGCTGATTGCGGATTTCAAACTCGACCGGAACAAACATGGCCATGTTTTTTACCGGTGGTTGAATGAAATCCCCACGTTGCCCGTGCTGATCGGCATCGTCATTCTCGTTGTCGTAAAGCCATTCTGATGGAAAACTATTTCGCACCCTGCCCACGCGGCCTCTCCGGCGTTCTCGCGGCTGAACTTGGATTTTTGGGCGCCTCAACGGTCGTTGCGCAGGAAGCCGGCGTTGCCTTTGAAGGTGACAAAGCGCTAGGCTATTTGGCGAATCTGCATTCGCGCATCGCCAGCCGCATCTTGCTACGCGTAGCGCATTTTCCATACACCAACGAGCAACAGATTTACGACGCCGCCGCCATGTTGGCTTGGCCGAGCTGGTTTGACGTGACCCGCACAATCAAGGTTGAAATCAATGCCCATCGTTGTCCATTGAAGAGCCTGGACTTCATTACCTTGCGGGTAAAGGATGCCGTTTGCGACAAGTTCAGGGAGCAGGTCGGGTCGCGGCCCTCAGTCGATTCGCGCGAACCGGACATTCGCATCCATGTGTTTTTGGATGCAACCCATGCGAGCTTGTATCTGGACTTGTCCGGCGAACCTCTGTTCAAGCGCGGCGTGCGCGACCACACTGGTGAAGCGCCACTAAAGAAGAATCTCGCTGCCGGTATTATCAAATTGAGCGGCTGGCAACCGGGCGAAGCCTTTCTTGATCCCATGTGCGGTAGCGGCACGTTTCTGATCGAGGCGGCCGAAATGGCGCTGGACATTGCACCTGGATTGTCAGGCGGGAAGTTACGCGAATTCGCTTTCACCAAGCTAAAGAGTTTCGACCAACGTATCTGGGAGGCACAGGTTGCCGAAGCCAGGCAGCGCATAAGACCAGGTGTACTGTTGCCGATATATGGAACCGATAAGTACGGATACGCGATTACCGACGCCCGCGAGAATCTCACGGCCAATGGACTGATCGACTTCGTCCACCTGAAACAGGTGAGCATATTGGAGGTATCCGCACCGGCCAGTAGCGGCGTACTGGTTACCAACCCGCCTTATGGGGAAAGGCTCGGTGACACCACCGACCTGGCCGACCTATACCCTAAACTCGGCGACTGGATGAAACAAAAATTTGCCGGTTGGCGCGCCTACTTTTTTACCGGCGACCCGCAGCTAACCAAGGGAGTCCGTCTGTCTGCCAGTAAGCGTACGCCATTGTTCAACGGCAAAATCGAATGTCGCTTGTTCGAATACAAAATTATCGCAGGCAGCAATAGGAAACCCGTCATTGGTGAATAACCAAGCGCTCGCGCTGGCGAAACAGGAACTCCGGCGCAACACCCATCATCGCGCGCACACTCCTCGACAGGTGTGCTGAGTCGGCAAACCCCGCTGATAGTGCTGCCGTCGTCAACGAATCACCGGCCATGGCCAAATCCAATGCGCGTCGCATTTTGAGCCACAGCACATAGCGCCTGACGGGTACGCCGACCACTTTCTTGAACAGATGCGCGAAGTGCGAAGGTGACAGGTGCACCCGCGCAGAAAGTGCCTCTATGCTGTCATACGCCTGCGGCGAATCGCGCAAGAATGCAAGTGCTGTATTGATGCGGTTGTCTACAAAGGAAGGCTGACTCTCACGCATTCGCTCGAAGCCAAATATGCGGCTAAGTATTTCGTCAGCGTCATCCCTTGTCGTCTGGTATTCGTACAACTTTAGAAGCTCAGCGCTGCTGGCTTGTGGGCATGCGTACGCGCGCGGCACATTGTCCGCGTTCGCCATTGCGCGCTGAAAATATGCGCTCTCTGGCTCCCAATAAAGCGCTGCGATATTCGACAGCGCCAGATCGGTCGCATATTCGGTTTCAGAGGGCAGATAAATTACCTGGTTTTCCAACACGGCGCCTGCCGCGCCGAGGGTGACGCGCAGCGTACCTTCACGCGCAATCAGCCAGGTGGCAGCGTGGTTTCGGTGTGAAGTGGTTTTGGTGCTGGGGCCCAGATAGAGAAATCTCTCCGGCCAAGCATAGATATGAATTTTTGCGTCGTTGCTGTTCATTGGCGTCGT
>JBDTPE010000179.1:0-5952 GCA_039932875.1 Betaproteobacteria bacterium
GGTTTGTTGATTGCTATGACGCGGTGATTGCACTGCGCGCGGTGATGACAAATGAGGAATGGAAAGCCGAAAAATATCAGACTCGCAACCACGTAACTTAACCAAGCGCAAACCAATGCCATGAACACGACTGTTCCAATCAGGATCAACTTCGACTTGCCTTTGCACGGCATCAAGCGCTCGCAAATTACGACTGGCGCGGCCTGGGCCAAGATAGTGCAGGAGCCATCCGCCAGCGAACGCATCGCGCTGAAAGCGCGTATCAAGAAGTCGCTGAAGGAGCAAAACGCAGTGTTGGTTGCACACTACTATGTGCACCCGGATTTGCAGGATTTGGCAGAAGAAACCGGTGGATGCGTGTCGGATTCACTCGAAATGGCGCGATTCGGGCGTGACCATGAAGCCCAGACAGTGGTTGTATGTGGTGTGCGCTTCATGGGTGAAACGGCAAAAATCCTTAACCCCGAAAAGCGCGTACTGATGCCGGAACTGGAGGCGGAGTGTTCACTGGACCTGGGTTGTCCGCCAAAAGAGTTTACGAAATTCTGCGATGAACATCCGGACCGGACCGTGGTTGTGTATGCCAATACGAGTGCCGCCGTTAAAGCGCGCGCCGACTGGATGGTGACTTCTAGCATCGGCCTCAAGATTGTCGAGCACCTGCACGCGAAAGGCGAAAAGATCATCTGGGCGCCCGATCGGCATCTGGGCGCTTATATTCAACGTGAAACTGGTGCGGATATGCTGCTATGGCAGGCTTCATGCATCGTTCACGATGAGTTCAAGGCCTTTGAGCTTGCGGAACTGAAGAAGGCTCATCCCAAAGCCAAAGTTCTGGTTCATCCCGAATCGCCGGAAGCAGTGATAAAACTGGCCGACGTAGTTGGATCGACGACGCAAATTATTCGCGCGGCGCAAACGCTTGATGCACACGAATTTATTGTCGCGACCGACAACGGGATTTTCCACAAGATGAAAGCGCTGGCGCCGGGCAAAGTGTTTGTTGAGGCGCCCACTGCCGGCAACGCCGCAACGTGCAAGAGTTGCGCACATTGCCCATGGATGGCAATGAATGGCTTGGCCAATCTGGCCGCAGTATTGGCAAATGGCATAAATGAAGTGACTGTCGACCCAGAAGTTGGCCGTTTAGCCAGGCGCTCAATTGAGCGCATGCTAGAGTTTGCGAAGGGACTGGACTTGTCGAAAATGCCCGTCAAAAACGTGCCCGGTGAGTCCCATGGAATTGGACCCGCCTAGCGATCTGGCGGTCAAACTTGCGCAAGCAGCAACAAAAATTAACAATCGTTGAGCATGTAATGTACGCTTTAAAACACTGAAATGCGTTGCGCTCGTTTAGACTTTGTCCATTGCTCTTGGAAGTTGATCGGCAGGTCCGATTGAAAATGGTCACATAAAAATTAACCATAGCCAATAAGTGGCGCCCTCGATGAATGACGACGTAGCAAAAGCGCGAAATGGAATACATACGCACCAAGACTTGGGCGAAATCGACCCTGCCATACTTGCGGAGCTTACGCGCGCCCTTTTGCCGTACCTGGGACCCTATTCAATCACGACGGTCAAGCGCGCTAGCAGAAGTACGTCTGATGTGCAGGAAATGGTGCGCATGGTCGCGCAACACATAGATGACCTAGTCAAGCGCGAGCACTTTACAAAAAGTGCGAAGCGAATACTTAGTGATTTTCGCCATGAGAAACAGCACCTGTCCGCGGCTTCACCCGCTAACAACATAAATACCGGTGGTCGACCGCCGACGCCGATTACGCCGGAGCTAATGCATCGGGGCGAGGCAGCACTGGCGCCCATTATTGGTCCATTGGCGAACGTGCTGGTACTGCGATATGCCAGGGCGTCCGAAAATTCCCGCGATTTTTTTGAGCGCTTGGCGGGCCACTTGAGGTCGTCAGAAGAGCGTGCGACGTTTTTTGAGAATGTTCGTGAAGTTGGAAATTCATTTGGCGCGCGAGTCTAGCCCGGCGCTTGACCGTATCGATCACATTACGCAGGCCGAGTACCGCGAACACTCAAAGGGCACCCATCATGGGCTTGAGACTAAAATTCAATTTGATGTTGTTGGTCGTTTTTTTCGCTGGATTCGCGGCAATTGGTGTTGTCGCGCAACGCTATCTTGAACGCCAGGCCATCGATGATGCACGACGTGCAGCACTGGTGGTGCTGGATGCAGTGGCCTTTGCAAATCTTGATCCCAGAATTGCGACTGGGCTGGGGTCCCGACTTGTAGACATGCGAATTCGCGAATTTGCCGCCGACGACAACTTGCGTGGCATTGAGGCCCAGGTCGCGCAGCGCTTAAAGACTGAAACCCAGGGTCAAATGGCCGACGTGATAGCGGCACCGACGGGTGAGCGGCGCCTGGCTGTCGCCCGCACATTTCGCGCTGCAGATACTGGCGCCATTTCGATTCGGCTCGCCAACATCGATCTTGCGCCCATTCTAGTGACTGTAAACTTGGCGTTGACCACACTCATGAGCTCCATCGGCGCAGTGTTCCTCGCCGTGTTCATCGTCTTGAATGTGATGCTAGACCGTATGATCGTACGGCCCGTCGCTGAAATGGCGCTACAGGCCGACGCTGTGTCAATTGGTGACTTTTCGATACCAGAATTCGCGCCAAAATCCAAGGATGAGATCGGCGTACTTGGCATCGCGTTCAATCGCATGCGACGCAGCACGGAAGAAGCCATCAAGCTGCTGAAGAGCGCAAATTTCTAGAGACGCGTCAGTCTGTATACAGACTGCTCTTGCGGTAACGTGCCTGTACGTGCCGCAGCCCAACCAGCATCGCTGCACTCGCCGGCAGCGCGAGGAGCAAGCCGAAGAAACCAAATATCTGACCGAACGCGAGCAGTGCGAACAGCACGACAACCGGATGCAAGCCGATGCGGTCGCCAACCAGCCAGGGTGTGACCACAAAGCCCTCAATCAGTTGGCCAATCGTGAAAACCACCCATACAAATACGACGCCGTTAATTGAGGGAAACTGCATGACGGCGGCGACCGTGCCAAGTAGCAAACCCGTGCCACTGCCAAGATATGGGATGAACACGAGCAACCCGGTGATCAAGCCGACCGGCAAAGCCAGCTCCAGGCCAACCAGCTTCAACCCAACGACGTAGAACACCGCCATGATCGCCATCACCGATAGCTGACCACGCAGGAATTCAGATAGCACAGCATCTATTTCGCGGCTGACCATGTTGATGGTGGAATGAAAGCGGCGCGGTATTGATAAGTCGACGTTCTTGATCAGGACATCCCAATCACGCAAGACGTAGAACAGCACAACAGGAATAAGCAACAGGTTAATAAGAAAGCCAACTACCGCAAGCCCACCGACGCCGACAGAAGCAAAAATTTTCTTGGCAATGCCTGAGGCATCGGCAGCATTTTCGGTCACGAATTGCCGAAAGGTGGAAACATCGAGGGCGATGGTCACGCCAAGTTGTTCATTCACCCACGGGATGAAACTGGTTTTTAGTTTGTCGATAAAGCCCGGGATTTCCTGGGCCAATTGGGCAGACTCTTTGGCGAACAGCGGCAAAATAATCAGTAGCAGTGCTACTACGCCAAGCAACAATAGCAAGACCGCGATTACTGTGCCCAACGTCCGTGACACACCTCGCCGTTCCAGCCTATCCACCAGCGGGTCAAAAATATAGGCGAGGATTGATGCCGCCAGGAAAGGGGCAAGGATGGGCGAGAGCAACCACATCAATGCGCAAACGGCGAGGATGCCAATTACTGGCAGCGCGTAATTCCAGTCGAGCCACGCTGGCGGCTGCGGCAAGCGTTTGCTTCGCAATCTCAGCAGGAACTCAGGCGGCGCGTTGTGGCGCGCATTTGGGGGGCGGCGAGAAGGCATTTCCAGTAAAATTCGTCTGTTGATCTCCTGCATCGTAACTCATTACCCGCTTGGTGCCGAAGTGCTGGCCAGGGCGCACTGGCCATGACTAATTCCCTCTCTCCCCTGACCTACAAAGAAGCCGGCGTCGATATCGATGCGGGCGACCAGCTTGTTGAAAATATCAAGCCATTTGCCAAGCGCACCATGCGTCCGGAGGTGCTCGGGGGCATCGGCGGTTTCGGCGCGTTGGTGGAGGTATCCAAGAAATTCAAGAACCCGGTCATGGTGTCCGGCACGGATGGCGTGGGCACCAAACTCAAGCTGGCGTTTCACTTGAACAAACACGATACGGTTGGTCAAGACCTAGTCGCCATGAGTGTCAACGATATTCTGGTGCAAGGTGCCGAGCCGATCTTTTTCCTGGATTACTTTGCTTGCGGAAAGCTCGATGTCGCGGTGGCGACCGATGTCGTCAAGGGCATCGCGCACGGCTGCGAACTGGCCGGCTGCGCGCTGATCGGTGGCGAAACGGCAGAGATGCCGTCCATGTATCCGATTGGCGAATATGACCTTGCCGGGTTTGCGGTCGGCTTGATTGAGAAGGAGAACATCATCACCGGTCGCCGCATCGAAGCGGGCGACGCTGTGCTGGGACTCGCCTCTAGTGGGGCGCACTCGAACGGCTATTCGCTTATCCGAAAAATTATCGAGCGTTCCGGCGTCGACCTTCACGCGGACAGCAATAAACAATTAGCACTCGATTTACTGGCGCCAACGCGCATTTATGTAAAACCCATGCTTGCCTTGATGGCGGCGCATCCAACGATGGTCAAAGGCATGGCGCATATTACCGGCGGTGGCTTGACCGAGAACATTCCACGAGTACTTCCGGACAATGTGGCGGCAGAGATCAATTCGAAATGCTGGGTCGCGCCGCCTGTGTTTGCCTGGCTTCAGGAACATGGAAAAGTTGATGCGGGCGAAATGGCACGAACCTTCAACTGCGGGATCGGCATGGTGGTGATCGTTGCGCGAGAAAGTGCAGCGACGGCGATGGCACATTTGCGTGAAGCCGGTGAGACCGTGTTCGACATCGGCGAAATACGACAGCGCATCTTGGGTGAACCACAGGCCGTGGTTACTTGACTAAATGAAAACTCCAGCATTGGCGCGGCTTTCCGAACGAAAATGCCTTGAAGTGTGCGCCAAATATAGTGTTTTATTTTTTGCACTTTCCGCGTGGCGAAATCGATGAAATCGATCGTAATCCTGATTTCGGGCCGTGGCTCGAATATGGAAGCAATTCTTGACGCGGGTTTGCAGCTCGATATCAAGGCCGTTATCAGCAACCGGCCAGAAGCCATCGGGCTTTCCACTGCGTCGCAGCGTGGATTCGCCACTTTGGTCGTCGACCACAAGGCGCATCCAACCCGCGAAGCTTTCGATATCGCGCTTGCCGAGGAAATTGACAGACTCGCACCGGATTACATTGTCCTGGCCGGTTTCATGCGCGTGCTTACCGACCAATTTGTGAGTCGTTTCACTGGGCGAATTCTCAACATCCACCCATCACTGCTGCCATCGTTCCCCGGACTGCACACTCACCAAAGGGCGCTTGAATCTGGAGTGCGTATCCATGGGGCAACGGTTCATTTCGTGACACCCGAACTGGATCACGGTCCCATCGTTATGCAGGCTGCTGTGCCGGTGCTACCGGGCGACGACAAGAGTTCGCTGGCGCGTCGGGTATTGGCGGCAGAGCACCTCATTTACCCACAAGCGCTTCGCTGGCTTGCCGCTGATCGACTTAGGCTAAACGCCGACGGCGTCGTCGATATTCGCGGCTTAAACGTTAGCTCCGCTTCTGGGGAACAGCAACTCCTCGTACCGAAAGAGCCCGCTTAATGAGGTCGAATAAGAAACTGTCAGCCGCAGCATTGTCAGCGGCCTTCGTAATGCTTTTCACGGCGAGCACTGCAGGCGTGGCGCTCGCAGACGCTGCAACACCGTTGATGGTCAAGGCTAGCTACCGGATTTACAAAGCAGGCATTTTCATTGGCACCGTG
>JBDTPE010000180.1:0-5825 GCA_039932875.1 Betaproteobacteria bacterium
GCGATTGGGTGCCTTGTGCCGTCGAGCCAAAACTAAGCGAAGTCGGTACAGCTGTGACCAACGGCGCAGTTCCGCTACCTGACACCACAAATGTGAGTGGCGAACCGATCGCATTGGAGGTGATCGTGATGCTGCCGCTGAGAGCTCCTGTAGCGTTCGGGGCGAATATCAGATTCAACACGCAAGCATTACCGGGTGCAATGTTAATCGGCGCGCCAGTGTTCGGCGCGCCGCCGGCGAGTGAGCCGAAACCGCAGTAGTGCGCCGCATTGGGTGCCGGGCCGCTGGTAGTGTCAGGAAAGACACTTGCATTGCTGTGTGTGATGCTGCTAATCGAAAGGGTGCTCGCACCGGTGTTGGTAATCGTGATTGCCTGAGTTGTACTAGACCCGCCAACAGTGGTGTTCGGAAAAGCCGTGGTGCCACTAACACTGACGGTCGGCGCGGGTGCAACTGCCAAACCGCTCAGTGGAATATTAAACTGTAGGTAAGAGAAGTCGTCAGGGTTGACGAATTGGACACTGATCGGCAGCGTCTTCGCACCTGCGGGGCCCTGCGGCGTGAAGGCAATCGTCACGGTGCAACTCGCACCTTGCGGCACCGGCGCGCCAGCCATGGAGTCTCCGCCACAGGTCGAAGACTGTACTGTAAAACTGCTGGTGTCACCTGCCTGAAAGTAATATCCATATGGGACGTTTACGCTTGAAGGACCTGTGAACGGATTAGTAAATGTGAGGGTTTGCGTCATCGATGTTCCGCCAATCACGGTATTGGGGAATGACAGTG
This sequence comes from Betaproteobacteria bacterium, assembly GCA_039932875.1. GTDB lineage: Bacteria > Pseudomonadota > Gammaproteobacteria > Burkholderiales > Usitatibacteraceae > UKL13-2. Next base: position 787 of record JBDTPE010000180.1, read on the forward strand.
ATGGCGCGGATGCCGTCGGCGGCGAAGCGCCGACCGTGCCGATTGCCATAATCGGCACATTGAACACGCCTGCAGACGTATTTAAAGTTAGCGTTCCTGAAACGGAGCCAACTGTGGTCGGCGTAAAGTCTGTGCCGTAGCCACAATTGCCACCGATGTTAATGGTGTTGGGGCAAGACATGTCCGGACCAGTCGTCGTCGTGCCCAGCGATGGATCACCGGTCACACCAAACGATGTAACAGTCACCGTCGATCCGCTGGAATTCATCGCATTTACAATTTGCCCCCTCACCCAACCTACCGGCGTGGGTTGTAGGTTAATTGCGCCGGGCGTGATGGTTAGCGGGGACAACACGAAATTCACTGCGGGTGAAATCTCGGACATATTGCCCGCTTTCGGTCCGGAGGTAGCGCGCGCAATCATGGTTACTGCCGTGCCTGCGGTCAAACCGTTCAGAAAAACTATCCCACTGGCGAAGCCGGTACCATCCGTTGTGACGGGAATAGCTACAATCATTGATTCACATTGGGCACCGCCACCAGGATTGACACAATAAAAAATATCAAAACTCTGCGACGCGGTGCTCTTCAACTCAAAGTTAAGGTCCGCCGTCGATGCCGAGGTGGGTACCAGGCTGGTTATGGTCGGGAAATTGATCGCGAGGTTCCCGCCGGTATCCGTGTCGTAGGGGAAGATGCCATCGTCATTGGCTGACAAGCCGTTGTCTCCCAGATCAACCGCAATGCCATTTCCAAAAATCATGTTGGGCAGGTAGGTGACGCCCGAAGCAGTGGGACCAATCACCAGCCCTTTCGCGTTGTTTGCAATTACGTTATTGCTGACGATTCCTCCACCAATGCCGTTGAAAAAGATGCCTTTGGCATTCGGCCCCGCCACTGCACTTGCACCCAGTCCAATCAGGTTGTTCATGATGAGGGGCGGCATCACGCCGTTGTATTGCGATTGCACGCCGGCGGCAGTCGCGTGTACGAATACGTTGCGGTCGGCAACTGCGTTGGTGCCAATCTGTGCGTTGTCACCACTGTCGTGTGCCACGCCGATGGCACCTTGGAAAAAGTAGTTCCCAGCGATGAACGCATTCATACCGGAGATGCGAACTGCCGCGTCCCAGTTGGTAAAGTTGATACCTTTGATGCTGACATTTGGTGCATTGATCTGCAACCCATCGCATGCAGTGCACGACCCAGCATCAAGCGTCACATTGAGCGCCGCATCCCAATCGCTTGCGAGCGTGTTAGTCGTAGCACCCGGATTGCTATACCCATTGATCGTCAATCCGGGACAGATTATGGTCGGCAACGGCGTCGCAGGGGCTATCGTTTGCGGGCTGGGGCCGATTGCAAACACGATGTCGATTGCCCCCAGGTAACAAGATGTGCTGGCATATTGCAACACCTGCCGCAAGGTACCAGTGGCTGAACTACCACCAGTGTCAGCATTGCTGGCAACCGTCAATGTCGTCTGCGCGTATGCCGGGGTGAGCATTGTCAGTGCACTCGCACATAGGCCCAGTGAGACCAGCGCTGACGCGGCCCGTAGCAAGCCGCCGCGCCTAATCGCCACGTTGGATTCGCTTTTGATGGACGGTAGTGCCTGCATCACATCGATGTGCAAAGCGGCGGCTCCGGTTGTGAACCGTGATGCAGATGAGCGATTTAGTCTAAATAGTTCAAGCATGTGTTACCCCACTACAGTTAATTTTGTTCGATTGAATTGCTGCTCTGCACGCTGCTCGCAGGAATACAGTGCCTTTTCAAGGGCTACGGCGCAAGATAAATGCTGATACCGTTTGGCAAATTCTTTGGCAGCTTCGCCGTAAGATGGATCTTGAAGTAACTCTTCAATACGCCGATGAAACTTCGGATGCGGATCTGATGACGATACCGAGATTGCGGCGCCAGTCTTGACAGCCAGTTCCGCAACCACACTTTGCTCCCAGTGGATCGGTAACAACATCAGCGGTTTTCCAGCCAGCAGACTCTGCATGGTTAGTGAATGCCCGGCGTTGGTGATGAGCAGCATCGCGTGTGCGAGCACTTCCCCGATGTCGACCGCCTTCCTGGCGAACGTGAGTGCTGCACCGTACTTTGATTCAAAAGTATCTAACTGCGCCGGTGTCACATCCGGCATATAGACCAGGCTGGATTGTGATCTCTTTGCGAGTGCTGCCAGCAAGCCATCGATACCTCGTGAATAACGCAGGTAAACAAAAATTTCAGCGCGGCGATTTGACGGTGGCCCATTGTCTTTTCCGACCGACGCGGCGGACGGCAATGCGCCGAGATACAAGGCGTCCGCATCGCGATGAACCCCAAAGTGGTCAAGTTCGGGCAGCGTACACAACAGTGCCGGCACCCCGGAATACATGTCCATCGCAAACTGTCGCCGGGCAAAACCGTGCCACGACAACACTGAATTGATGATTTGGCGCACCCTGTCTTCGTTCGCGGCGATGCGTTGTTCGATGCCTGGTTGCCACTGCCTCAATAGAGGCGCCGGTCCTGCAGAAATGGGGCAATTGAATCCGGAGCCGATTGCAATATCTGGAATGGACAGGCATTGGCTGGCCAAGTGTGCGGTAGGCGCATGACTGCCGATGACTAAGTCAGGTTTCCAAACGCGCATCAGAGAAAGCCATGCAGAAAACTGGCCATCAAGCATCGGCTCATAACCATATCCGTGCTGCAGCAGAAGCTCGGTAGTATTGAACGAACTCGCGTCCATCTCCGGAAAAATGCTTAGACAAACCGGCGCCTGCAACAACATTGCGCCGCTCGCCTGGACGCGGGCGCCGACCTCGGCGGTGTTGCGCGCCGCCACCGCGACCTCCCATCCGCGATCACGCAAAGCTTCGATGAGTGAGAGGTAGGGGACAACGTGGCCACTACCCTCACCCACCTCCCAGCAAAAAAGTGCCCTTTTCATGCGTAAGTGCCTTCAGCGGTCGAACACGTCGACTCTATGTTTGTCGTCAAACGACCCGCACTGAACGGGCCTTTTGCAGACCCTAGCACTTGCGACAACAAAACTATGTTTGCTGGCATTAACATTGGAACACCAGCACCGGTGCGGCGTTCAGGGTGTTTTAGGCCTGAGAGGCACGCAGGTGCTGGGGTTAATATATTTCGCTGCCGGTGCAGCGGTGGGAAAATGTACGGTGTCAAACTTCCCCCGCCCCTATAGAGAGGAGCGGGTTTTTCTTCCCTCGCCCTTTGTGGGAGAGGGATCGAGGGAGAGGGGGTCATGCTGGCTCCGCCCCACCTCGTGCCCTGTCCCACCGGGACTTCCTTCGGTCGCAGCTCGCTTGGATTCGCGAGGCTAAAGACATGCCGCAGGGCATGCTTTAAGTCCACGCTGCCTGCGCCCCACCTCGCGCCTTGCATGGCGCTCGGATTCGCGAGGCTAAAAACATGCCGCAGGGCATGTTTTAAGTCCACGCTCATCCACCCCGCCTTACGAATGCGATGGCGCCGGAGTTGTTGTTCATGTTGTACATCACGCCCGCGCCCCCGCCGCTGCGACCTGTGAAGAATCCATCGAGGCTGCCAGTGACAGCAGTTGGCGTGCAATTTGGGGTGCAAGTAATGTTGAAAACTGCAGGCCGCGGAATGCCGGGGATGCTGGGTCCACCGGCATAAGCCGAGAAATATTGGTCACGATAAATGGGCACACCGTTGGCAGCGCCAACCCAGTTCTGGCCATTGATGGTGATGTTGACCGAGGTGTCGACCGTCTTGGCGCTAAAGTTGGCATTCAGTGTTGCCGAATTGAAAACGCCGACACGCCCGGCCAGATCGGTTGGTCGGGTCGAACCGACGACGTCATAAACGCCGGTGCCGGTGAGGGGCAGCGATACCGGGCCGCTTTGTGTCGGGCTGAAAATATAGTGCAGGCTGCTCTGCGCGAGGCTCACATTTTGACCGCCAATGGTCGCATTGCCGCCCGCCCACCGGCCCCAGACGAGGCCGGTTGTTGGATCGAAACCGTTGTCGACGACTGCGGCGGTTCCTTGAGCATAGGGACGGTGACCGATGATTTCATTGCCCGTCGGAAATGGTGCCGTGAATGCGGAGACCACACCATTGGCGCCAACCGTTACTTCCGCTTGGGTATTAGTGGTGGTAAACGAACGAATGTAGCTCGCGGCTGCGAGCGAACCAGTCGGATCTGATACGAGTCCGTCACGGTACGCGGCGGCGGAATTTTGCGATGGTCCTGAATACGCGACCACACCATTAATCCGTTGGAAGTCAGCACCGTTGAGGCTGGTCTGATCGAATATGCTGTAGCCAAGAATGGCACCGTTCAAGGTGTTGCCGACGAAGCTGCCTTCAAGGCTGCCGCCGATGCGCGAATTTGCCGCGGAGCTGGTGCCTCCCGCATTCGTCACCACCACGCGTGAACCACTCGCAAAGAACGAATTAAATGAAAAAGGAACATTCGTCGCGGCGAGATTCCAGGTGCCCCCGGCTGCGCCGCCGCCTGCTGGCATGGTCACGCCGATGACGGCGTTTAAGGTACGCGCAGTGAAATTTACGTCGAGCGTGGCGGTGATCAATGAACCGAGCGTGCCCAGTTGATTTGTTGGCGTGGTTGCCGCCTGCCGTGTGTAGCTCGCTGTGCCGGTCAGCACGTCGGAGAGATACGCAGGGAATCCCGCGCCTCCATATGCCCAGTGCACGCTGCCGCCAACATTGCCACCTGAGCCGCCATTGCCTGCGCCAAAGCCAAAGCTGGTCGGCGCATCCCAGCGACCGAGTACGATCGTTGTATTGCCGCCAACGGTGACAGTCTGCACATCGCGCGCCGCGCCGCCAACCACATTGGCACCCGTGCCGCTCTGGTTCCCGGCATACGCGGTATAGGCACGCAGACTGCCGTTATCTAGCGTGATATTTGCCGGCGCCGCCTGGTCTGACACGGTCGAGCCGCCAGCTGAGATAACCAGATTCTGCAGATTGGCGGAATCTCCACCGAGATTGCCGGTGGCGTCCACAATGGTAAAGCCAAGTCCATT
>JBDTPE010000181.1:0-5781 GCA_039932875.1 Betaproteobacteria bacterium
TGCCACTGTTTCTCAAGTGCCTTGAAGAAATCTGGCTCGGTAACGTTGAATGCGTTCAGCTTGGATAGCCCGGCAACTTTGAGATATGCACTCCAGTCGAATCCGGGCGTAAGCGCCTTTAAGCCTTTGGCGTCCATGTTGTGGAACAGCTTGTGCGGGTCGCGCCGGTCTACGCGCGAGAGCGAAGCCGCAGCCATTGCCGTCTCCATTTCCATGACTTTGTCCGCATTGCGCTTGGCGACTTCCGCGCTGTCGCCTAGCAACTCGAATACGCGTGCTACGTGCGCTGTGAACTGGTCGCGAATCTGTTTTGATTTGTCTTCAGGCTTGAGATAGTAGTCCCGATCTGGAAGGCTCAATCCGCCCGAGGTTGCGAAGGCGATTACTTTGCTTGAGTCCGCGAAGTCCTGATTGGATCCGAAGCCGAAGAAGAATCCGGAATCTGCCATATCCAATTGCAGTCTCGCCAGCAGCGCGGGCAATTCGCCCTTGGACTTCAGTGCGGAAATACGGTTCAGATGCGGTGCCAACGGCTTTGCACCGAGCTTTTCGACTGCACTTTCATCCATACACGCCGCAAAATAGTCGCCGATTTTCTGCTGTCGCGGATTACGCCCCGTGGTGTTTTTTGCCAGCGTATCGAGGATGCCCCAGAGGTAGCGCTGATTATCCTGCGTGAGTTTGCCGTAGACGCTCCAGCGCGGCTGGTCAGCCGGGATAGGGTTGTTTTTCATCCAGCCGCCACAGGTGTACTGGTAAAAATCCTCGCAGGGGTTCGCGGTCTTGTCCATACCGTTCACGTCTAGTCCGGGTGTGTATGGGAAAGAAGTCGCGGGCTGATCGGCAGTCTGCGCGAACACGTTGCACGCCACCGACAGGCCAAAAATCGTTTGTAGTACAAGACGTTTTGACAATTGAATAACTCCTGGAAACATGAAGGACGCAACGCTGGAAATGTTATCAAAAGCAGCATGCACCATATGTATCAATTTGTGCGCGGCTAACGCGGTAACGCGGCGAAGTCAGTAACATCGCCCATTGCGCGGCAGGTTGACTCGTCTCAAAGTTGCGTTGAACGAGAGGAACCGGCACATTATGCATTACCGCGTTTTCGCTCATCAAGGTCAATGACGAGAATGGCTACCTGGAACCGTTGGCCTATAGTACGGCTTGCGAGCACGCCTGCCGACTCACTGCTTGTTATGCTTCGAAACCGTTTCCAGTGAAACGCGTCACTCACACTCTTGGCAGTTTTCTTGATGGGCAATAGCAATGACATGGCGATTGGAACACGTACCTGACCAAACCGGTCGACTCGCCATCGTCACCGGTGCGAATGTCGGCCTGGGTTTTGAAACAGCCTTGGCGCTCGCCGGAAAGGGCTGTGCCGTGGTGCTGGCCTGCCGAAATATTGACAAGGCAACGGAAGCCAAATCTCGCATCCTCGCGCAATTTCAGAATGCCAATATCGATTGCATTGCCTTGGACCTTGCAAGTCAACGTTCGGTGCGCGCGTTTGCAGCGGCTTTCATGGCGAAACATCAAAAGCTGGATTTGCTCATCAACAATGCCGGCATCATGATGCCTCCGTATGCGTTGAGCGAGGATGGCTTTGAGAGCCAGTTTGCCGCCAACTATCTGGGCCATTTTGCGTTGACAGGCTTGCTACTGCCGCTGTTTGCTAACGTAGCCGGCGCGCGCGTGGTCAGCTTAAGCAGTCTCGCGCATCGCTGGAGCGGCATCCACTTCGACGATATCAATTTCGCACACGGCTACGACAAACGCCAGGCTTACGGACAAAGCAAACTGGCGTGCCTGATGTTTGCCTACGAGTTGCAGCGGCGCCTAAACAAGGCAGGCGCATCGGCCATTTCGGTTGCCGCGCACCCGGGGGTTTCAGCAACCAATCTGTTTCAGAATCTGCCTGCGCCGGCTCGCCTATTTACGCCGCTCATGTCATTGGTGTTCCAGTCTGCCGAGGCGGGGGCACTGTCGATACTGTACGCCGCACTGGGGGACGATATCGTCGGCGGAAACTATTGCGGGCCGCGTTCGATGCGCGAAATGCGCGGTGCGCCCGTCAAGGTCGATTCGAACCGTCGTTCAAAGGACGCGGTCGCGGCAGCAAAGTTATGGACACTTTCAGAGGGGCTGACGGATGTGCGATTTTTGAGTGAAGCGACGGCAGGATAAATCCGGTCAGTTGTATCGCAGCATCGGTCGCCTGACGCTCTCCAGTTCGCCCGCTGCAATTTGTGCAGCACCTGAGGTACGCGCGATCTTGTTGCAATGAAATACGGCGCGTGCGCCATCGCTGAAATAGGCGCGGTTTTCGAATCCGCTCGTCGTCAGCATCTGCGACAGGCAAAGCTCGGTTGGCGACCACCAGTTGGTGATGTCGCCGCCCAGTTCGGTGTCCGGATAAAACTGCGCAAACGAAGCGTCGGCCAGTTGCGGACACAAGTCGGTCAGCTGTACCGGCTTTTGATCATGGTTCAGAAAATAGCGATCACAGATCTGCGATTCGACAATGAGCTGGCCTTTGCAAAGAGGCCACAGATTATCCAAAGCGAGCAAGGGATAACGCAGGTGGTAGATCACGCCCAGACACAGCACAAGATCAAATTCACCAATAATTGCTGGATCGAGGCCATAAATCGAACCCTGAATGTATTTGGCCTTTGATCCCAGCAGGCTGCGCGCCAGTGCAAAGCCCGATTCTGTCGCGCCCCTGACGTCGACGGCCGTCACTTGTGCGCCGCGTTTTTCGCACTCGAAGGTGTAGAAACCGTCGGCTGCGCCAATATCCAATACGGCCTTGCCGTCGAGACGTTCAGGCAGGCCGATACGTGTGGCTAGCTCTGCGAATGTGTCCTTCACGCCTGGCGTCACCAGCCCTGGCCGGATTTCGATGCGGTGCCACCAATTGCGCGTGGCGATAAGTTGCTCGACTTCAGCACCGCTCAGTTGGCTATTGTCGGTCGACAGGTCAATGGACATTGCATGGGTTCCTGCAGAGTGAGGTGGGTTGCGACATATTTTCACAGATATTCGCCGTGCTATTCGGATGACCCACCGCCACCCGAATCCCCACCACCGCCAGAATCGCCAGAAGTAGAATCACTTGATCCACCAGAATCGTCGGAACTCCCACTGCTGAACGATGCGTCACTGTCGCCGGACAGGAGGCTTCGACCCGGACGACGCGGCTGAGCCATCGTCAGCACCAGTGCGCTCACTGTGGCCATCAGCATCCAGAACAGTCCCACAATCGAGCTGATCACATCGCGCATCGCGCCCAGCATCAGCACCATGAATAGTGCAGTGATGGCTGCCGCGCCTAGCAGCCAGCCCAGCGCCTTGGGCGACAACTCACGAGAGCCCGGCGGCGCGATGCCGTTACGCGGTTTGCGCCAACTCGTGTCGGACTGCCTGTCGCGGTTTTTCCATGCCACTAGCCCCGGGATGAATAACCAGATCGCGGCCGCAATCATCACCCAGGAATCCTGCGCAACCCATGCGTATAGCACGGTAAGCGCCACGCCCAGTAGGATCCCGACAAACAGCTTGATGCGCACCGGAATACGGCGCATGAACAAATAGGCAGCGATGGCGCAGAGCGGCACCTGTGCAATGACGCCCAGCACCAGCCTGAACAGTGACTCACTCACTGCCAGTTCAGTGGTCGGCACTTCCTTTGCGATCACGTCTGTCTTCAATTCACCTGACATCCGCGCGATCAACGCATCGACGGCGACACTGATTGCCGCTGCAGGTCCAGACTTGTCAAGCGCCGGACGTACCTGCTCGGCAAGAATGCGTTTGGCGATGGCATCCGGTATTGCGCCTTCCAAGCCGTAGCCAACGTGTATACGCAGTCGTCGGCCCTTGCTATTTACCGCTAGCACCAGCAGCACGCCGTCATCTACGCCCTTTCGACCCAGCTTCCACGTTGTAAACACGCGCTGCGCGAAATCTTCCAGCGACTCAGGGTCGGTCTCTGCAACAATGACCACGCCGAGCTGGGAGCCTTTTTCCTGATTGAGTTTTTTCAATCGCGACGAGATGCGTGTGCGCTCTTCAACCGACAAAGCGCCACCCGAGTCGGCAATAAATCCTTGCGCGATCGGTACGGGCTGCAGATCACTTTGCGCAAACGATAGTTGCGTGAACAGTAAGACGACGGCCGCAATGACGTGCGTAATTGCGGCATACAGATATCTTTTCGCCATGTGACTCCAGTATCAGTGGGCACTTTCAGCCATTTTTGCTCTGAAAGGCTTGTCAGTGCTTGAGGTTGCAGATTAATCCATACCCGGACCATCGTAAACCGGGACAGACACTCGTGTCTCTCAGTCAAGCAGAAGACTGCCGTCATCCCCGCGAAGGCCGGGACCCAGTCCCACCCACAATCTGAATCCACCAATACATAAATGGTTTCATTTTCTTCGGCACCCGGGTCATAGACGCTATCGCAACGCAGGGAAGACTTGTACAGCATTGTGGGTGGATTTGGTCAAAGACAAGATATGATTGCTAGCGTTTTAATGGGCCAATATTCTGTGGGAAATACAAAGAATGAATAAATCGGCACTTGCTGGCAAATATATCGAGCTGTTGAAGGCTTCACTGCTCAACGAACTTTACGCTGAGAATGAAGCCCGTATCCTTTACACATTCTTCAGCCGTTTGAATAACGAGCCTATCGATTTCAACAATTACTTCAATATTGCACAGAGCCGCCCGGAACTGATGGATGCGTTGCGCGATGCCAAGGGGGCCGGGAACACGATCACGTTGTTACAAAAAATGGCGGATGGCACGCTCAGACCTGCCCACGAACTGCGCAATCTGATCGAACTTTCGCACTCGATGATCGGCAGGGCCCGGCTTGACAATATTCAGCAGTGCATGGAATCCGTCCTCGACGAGAGCATTCCTGGTGACTTCATCGAAACAGGAATCTGGCGCGGTGGGGCGTGCATTTTCATGCGCGGCGTACTTTCTGCATACGACGTTACCGACAGAATTGTCTGGGCAGCAGACTCTTTCGAGGGTGTGCCGCCACCGACATGGTCGCAGGATGCCGGGTTTGATATTAGCCGTGATGTATTACCAGTGCTGGCCGTGCCTTTGGAAGATGTGCAGCAATTATTCCGGCGTTACGGCTTGCTCGATGAAAAGGTGCAGTTTCTCAAGGGCTGGTTCAAGGATTCACTGCCAGTTGCGCCGATCGAAAAATTGGCGATCCTGCGGCTGGACGGCGACTTGTATGAATCGACCATGACAGCGCTAGTGCCGCTTTACGACAAGGTGTCCGCAGGCGGTTTTGTGATCGTCGACGATTACGGCTCCTGTCCGCCTTGCAAACAGGCGATCGACGATTTTCGCGCCGAGCGGGGGATTACTGATGCCTTGCAGGTAATCGATCGGCAGAGCGTGTTCTGGCGCAAAACATAAAACAGCAAACGCCAGCTTTTGCGGGTGTTACCAGGCCTTTTTGCTCTGAATGGCCCGTCAGCGCTTGAGTTGCATGCTGAACTACAAATGGAACCACAGATTCAAGAACCGAGATCTGGATCCTGCTGCTGCACTTGCAAATACAACTGCTCAACTCTTTCGCGAGCCCATGGCGTCCGCCGAAGAAATATCAGACTGGACTTGATGCTCGGATCGTGCGTAAAGCAGCGCACCGGGACAGCGGTGCCCATGACATCCCAGCCAACGGCCTCCGAGAGTCGGGTAACGATCATTTCCAGAGTGATTCCATCCAGGTTGGGT
>JBDTPE010000182.1:0-5776 GCA_039932875.1 Betaproteobacteria bacterium
TTGCCCGCATCAATGGCAAGCGCTCGATCAGCGTTGGCGTATTCAAGGTGCAGGACGCCAATATCGTCGAAACCGGCGATGGCATCCGCAAAGCAATCGAGGACCTGAAGCAGCGACTTCCCGCGGGCGTCGAAATCAAGATGATCAATTCGACGGCCGATGACATCAAGAGGTCACTGACCAACGTAAAGACGACCATCCTCGAAGGCGCCATTCTTACGGTCATTATTGTCTTTTTGTTTCTGCACTCCTGGCGCAGCACGGTTATCACCGGACTGACCCTACCAATTGCGGTGATTTCAACCTTCATCGCACTGTATGTCTTTCATTTCACGCTGAATTTCCTGACGCTCATGGCGTTGAGCCTGTGTATCGGACTGTTGATCGATGACGCCATCGTGGTACGTGAAAATATCGTGCGTCATCTTGGCATGGGCAAGGATCATTTCAGGGCGGCAAAAGAAGGCACCGAGGAGATCGGCCTTGCTGTGATGGCGACGACGTTCGCGATCATTGCCGTATTTGTGCCGATCGCATTCATGAGTGGCATCATCGGTCGATACTTCCTTCAGTTCGGCATTACCGTCGCGGTTGCAGTATTGGTTTCGCTATTTGTCAGCTTCACGCTGGATCCGATGCTCTCCTCGATCTGGCGTGATCCCGTTGGCGACCGTTTCAAGCGCGTACCATGGCTTGGCCGCATGATGGATGGCATCGAACATCTGGTGGAGAAGGCACACAGGATTTACGGCGTGATGCTCAACTGGGCACTTGCGCATCGCATCAAGGTGCTGGCGATTGCGTTGGTGGCATTCATCGGCAGCTTCTTTATCGTGCCCCTCATCGGCACCGAGTTTATGCCCGAGACCGATCAGGGCTTTATCTCGCTGCGGCTGAATACGCCTATTGGCTCAAGCCTGGAATACACCGATGCGAAAACCCGCCAAGTGGAAGAAGCGCTCAAATCATTCCCGGAAATTGCCATGGCCGATACCAACGTCGGGACCGACGACGGGAAAAATTATTCGCGTATCAATCTCAAGCTGGTCGACCGCAGAGTCACACCGCGTCGCTCGCAGAAGGTGTTGGAGCAGGCGATTCGCGCCAAACTCGCCACTGTTGCCGGTATCGCGCTTTCGGTCGGCTGGAACAAACCGATCTTCATCTCCATCCTTGGGCCTGACGCCGAAAAATTGACTGAGCTGTCGCAAGGCGTGATGAAACAGGTTGCGAAAATCAAGGGGATCACCGATCTCGAGAGCAGCGAGCGCGGTGCCAACCCGACGATTGCGGTTCGCATCAACAACGAACTCGCCAGTGATCTCGGCGTCAATACCGCGCAAATCGGACGTGCCCTGCGGCCATTGATCGCCGGTGACGTGGTTTCACATTGGCAGGCCGCCGATGGCCAGAACTACGACGTCAATGTGCGTTTGCCAAAATCTGATCGTCGCATCGCCAGCGATCTTGGTGATCTATACATGACCAGCAATCGCCCAAATGCGGATGGCACGCCGCGCATGGTGGTATTGCGGCAGGTGGCAGAATTTGTACCTACCTTCAGTGCTCAGCAGGTCAAACGCCTCGATTTGCAACGCCGCGTGTCTCTCTATGCTGGTGTCGAAGGGCGCCCATCCGGCGATGCGGGCACTGAAGTTCAGGAGCTCCTCAAGAAACTTGAGCCGGATCTACCCGCAGGTTACCGCTTCAACGTTGGCGGACAAACGCAGGAGATGAATGAGTCCTTCAATGCAATGTTGGCAGCGCTTGGGCTGGCAGTAATCTTCATTTACCTGATCCTGGCTTCACAGTTCGGTAGCTTTCTGCAGCCGATTGCGATCATGGCGTCGTTACCATTGGCGCTCATCGGTGTGTTTCTTGCCTTGCTGTTGACCGGCACCACGCTAAACCTGTTCTCAATGATCGGCTTCATCATGCTGATGGGCTTGGTCACCAAGAACGCGATCCTGCTGGTGGACTTTACCAATCAGGGCATTCGCGAAGGCAAGACGCGCAGCCAGGCGATTCTCGATGCGGGCCAGGTCAGACTTCGGCCAATTCTGATGACCACGATGGCAATGGTGTTTGGCATGCTGCCGATGTCGCTTGGACTGGGAGACGGTGGCGAGACGCAGGCACCGATGGGCCGCGCCATCATCGGCGGCGTCATTACATCCACCCTGCTGACGCTGGTGGTTGTTCCAGTGCTTTTCACTTATTGCGACACGCTGGGAGCGAAGATGAAGGCCTGGTTTGTAGCCAAGCCTGTGAGCACTGCGGGTGGCGGGACTGTAGAGCCTGTGTTGGCCGATAAACTCAAGAGTTGAGTTCAATTGCAAACCCAAGCGCTGGGGCGGCTTTCAGGCACTTTCTGCCCGGAGGACCGCCCCGGTTCTAGTGTTTATTCTGCCATTCACCCTTGAACCTATCGCCGATTCATCATCAGCATCCCCAATGTCGAGTTTGACGGAAAGGTGACAACGCGATTGCGACCCGCTTTCTTGGCTGCATATAGCGCTTCATCGGCGCGGCTGATCAGTGTTTCCACGCCTTCGCTGCCGGTGTTCGACAAACCTGCCACCCCCATACTTACCGTGACTTGCAGCACGCGATCGTTGTGCGCAAATTTCGCCTGCTCAACGGCATCGCGGGTGCGCTCAGCCATTGCGGTTGCACGATCAGCGGCCACATTTGGCAGAAGGATACAAAACTCTTCTCCACCATAGCGGACCAGCAAATCCTCTTTACGCAAACATGTCAGCACCGTGGCAACGACGCCCTTCAAAACCGTGTCCCCAGCTAGGTGCCCGTGCCGGTCATTTATCTCTTTGAAGATATCCAGATCGAGCATGATCAGCGATAACGCCCCCTTTGCCCGACGTGTGCGGGCGATTTCTTTCTCGGCAAGCTCTAGAAATGTACGCCGATTGAACGCCCCGGTGAGCGGGTCCGTCAGCGCCAGCTTCTGTGCAGCCTCCTCGCTGCGTTCCTTATGAAGCAACAAGAATCCAACCGACGTGACGAGGATGGTCGCGAAACCAAAAATATAGGTGATGCCCTGGAACGGGCTTGTAGCCATGAAGCCAGGTACACCTGACGGTGCCAACAGACCGACCACAGCACGCGAGTACATTGTCGCGGCACCAATCATGTAACCAGTCAGCAACAGCCAGCGCGCTGAGCTGCGTTCTTTGCGACTGCGAAGCTGTACGAGAACGCCTAACGCCAGCATGCCACTGCCAAATAGAACCCCGGCCAACACGACCCGTGCGGGCTGGTTATCGATATAAACGGCGAACAGGATTGCCACCAACAATGCCGGCAGTATGTGCCAGCGGCGATCCAGCTTCCCGCCGTAGAATTCCATGATCGCTGCCGCCTGCAGTGTCATGCAAGTCAAGAACAACGCATTTGGCAAAACAATTGTCGCAAACGCAGGCCAGAGGTCGCGCACCGAATACAACCCGAACACAGCCGCCTGGAGCAGCAACGCCGCTGTCCAATTGCCTAGACCGTCACGAAAACGCGGCCCCACGGCGACCATCAACGACACCGCCAGCAGCAGCGAGGTTGCTATCATCACAATCATTAGAGTGCGAAGGTCGAGAATCACAGTGTAGTGCGCGCGATACGTCAATGCAAAAGCACTCACGTACCAATATTGTTATTTAGAGCCCCAATATACGGGGCGAGTGGCGCTACCCTTTGTGAACATTCGCACAATGGCACTGCAAGCCGATGAACGGGCAAAAACCGTTGCTGCGCGGAGAACGCGCGCGATTTACACGTCCGCTATCCGGGGAGTTTTTAGTAACCCACTGCGCCACCATCCTTGCGATGGTCGCTGCCAGCAACGAAGCCGTCGTCGCCGAGTCGCCAGATTAGCTGCGCACCACCGAAGGCGAAGTTGACTGCTTCAGCCGAGGCGATTTTGTGGCCCATGCCTTCAAGCGCCGCACCAATGTTGGCTTTCAAGGCATCCTCCAAGCCGACTGTGCCGTCCGGATTGACGATCCACCGCGGTGCATCAGAAGCGGTCTGCGGATTCTGCCCGTAGTCGCAGATGCGGACCACCATCTGTAAATGTCCCTGCGCCTGCATATGGCCACCCATCACACCAAAGCTCATCAGCGGCTTGTTGGCAAGATCGGTAAGAAAACCAGGGATGATGGTCTGGAACGGACGCTTGTTTGGCGCTACCTGATTGGGGTGCCCCTGGTCGAGCAAGAAGCCGTGGCCGCGATTCTGCAATGAAATCCCGGTGCCGGGCACCACCACGCCTGAACCAAAGCCCATATAGTTGGATTGGATCAGACTCACCATCATGCCGTTGGCATCGGCTGTCGTTAAATAGACAGTGCCACCGTGCTTGGGGATACCGTGGGCCGGTGCGCTGGCGCGTTTCGCGTTGATTTGTGCAGCGCGCGATTTCAAATAGGCTTTGTCCAGTAGTGCGGCCACCGGCACATCCATGTAACGTTCATCGGCGATGTAGCGATACGCATCCGCAAACGCCAGTTTCATGGCTTCAATTTGTAAATGAATACTGATCGCCGAATCGGGCTTATGCGATGTCAGATCGAAGTTTTCCAAAATCCCCAACGCAAGCAGCGCCGCCAACCCCTGGCCATTGGGCGGAATCTCATGCAGCCGCACTTGGCGATAATCCATCTGGATGGTACCGACCCAATCACAGGTGTGTGCGGCCAGATCACCGGCATTGAGTACGCCGCCCAATTGCGCCGCATGCCCAGCTATTTTCTGTGCCAGCGCGCCTTGATAGAAACTCGCGCCGCGTGTGGCAGAAATTTCCTCCAATGTATTGGCCTGACCATGCAGAATCCATTTCTCTCCAGCGCGCGGTGCACGGCCCGCCAACGTGAAGTCGCGCACAAAATCCGGCTGATCCTTCAGCATTTCAGCCTGCCGGGCCCAACTCACTGCCGTAATCGGCGATACCAGAAAACCTTCGCGCGCATAGCCGATCGCGGGCGCAAACAAATCCTCAAACGGCAGTGCGCCGAACTTTTCCCACAGCGATACCCACTGCGAAACCGCACCGGGCATGGTGACCGCATCGATACCGCGGACAGGCATCGCAGCGGCACCGGGATACTTGGCCGCGAAATATTCAGGCGTCCAACCAGCTGGTGAGCGACCCGATGCATTGAGGCCATGCAGTGCCTGACCATCCCACAAGATCGCGAAGCCATCCGAGCCGATGCCGTTGCTGGTCGGCTCCACCACGGTGAGCGCAATGGCGGTGGCAATGGCGGCATCGACCGCATTGCCGCCCTGCTGCAACATGAAAAGGCCCGCCTGCGCCGCAAGCGGTTGCGAGGTGGCGACGATGTTTTTAGCCATCACCGGCATGCGCTGCGAGACATAGGGGAAATCGTACGAGAAATCAGTCATGGGGATTTGCGCTCACAGTATTTGCGGAGTTGCGGTAGCATGGAATTCTACCCTTCAGCCAAGGCTCCCATCTCATGCCAACACCTCCACCAACAATTCGCGCTGTGGTCTTCGATGCCTACGGCACTTTACTCAACACCCAATCGGTGGTTGAAAACTGCGAAGCGCTTTTCCCTGGTAAGGGCAGCGCATTGTCGCAAATGTGGCGCAGCAAACAGCTGGAGTATTCGTGGTTGCGTAGTCTGATGGAGCGCTACGTGGACTTCAATCAAGTCACGCGCGAGAGTTTGCAATTTACGTGCAAATCGTTGGGCCTGGCGTTTTCCGACTTGGCATTGGCCAGACTTAATGACGCTTACCG
>JBDTPE010000183.1:0-5773 GCA_039932875.1 Betaproteobacteria bacterium
GATTGAACGCATTTCATTTAGAGAGTTGCTGTATTGAAATATTTTCATTTTTGGTCCTCCACCAGCGTGCTCCCGCAACGCCGCATTTACGGTCATTCGAATTCACAGCTTCCGAGATGCTGCACAAGGTAAGCCATTTTTCCACTTTCCGGTATCCCGCATACGGGTATGCCGTCGCAACGACCGTGCAATTAGCCAGCGAAGTTGTTCAAAACTCAAGCACTGGCGGGCCTCACCAGTCTTTTCTGCTCGAAAACGCGCGTGGATTGGCGTTCTACGATTTTTCGGTACCGCTTACTTCCAAGCCTCCCCAAATGCTTTCCAGTGCACCGAACCCGCGTTCGCCTTCAGGAACTCCTGCGCGACCGTTACCTCGGCCTCATACCCACTTTTGTTAAGACTTCCGCGCATCAACTGAAAACGCAAATACACGAGATAAGTATTCATCACATCGGTCTCGCAATAGTCGCGAATATTTTGTAACTCGCCTCGCTGGTAGGCACCCCACACCTGTGAACCGTCCATACCGAGTTTGCCGGGGAAGCCGCAGAGTTGCGCCATCTGATCCAGCGCAGCACTGGCGCGCGGCTGGTACATCGCCAGCAGGTCCATCAGATCGAGATGGCGCATGTGGTAGCGGCTGATGTAATTGTTCCATTTGAAATCGCGATCATCCTCACCCATGTCCCAGAATTTTGGCGCGGTCAGGCCGTGGATCAGCGCGCGGTAATTGAGCACCGGTAAATCAAAGCCGCCGCCGTTCCACGAAACCAGTTGCGGCGTGTAGCGCTCGAGTCCATCAAAAAAACGCTGGATGATCGTGGGCTCGTCATCGTCGAGTTTGCCGATCGACCACACGCGCAAGCCTTCGTCAGTACGAAGCACACAGGAGATGGCGGCAACGCGATGCAGGTGATGTTGCAGGAAATCACTGCCGGTCGCCTGACGGCGACGCTGGAAGGCCAGCTCCGCCACGGCCTCGTCGCTCATGGTAGCGTCAATGTCGTAAAGCTTGCGCAGGCCGACCACGTCGGGAATGGTTTCGATATCGAATACGAGGATGGGGGTCATTGGGGTTTTATCTGGCGAAATAGTGTTGGTGTAGTTCTTCCATGTTCACCTCGTTGGCTGGCTGCGACAAAACCACCTTGCCGCCCTGCATCAGATAAACATGGTCAGCGATTTTTACTGCACCTTGGGTATTTTGCTCCACCAGTACGATGGTGCGGCCGTCGGCTTTCAATTTCGCAAGTGTGGCGAACATTTCCTGCACGATCACCGGCGCCAGCCCGAGCGAGGGCTCATCGATCAGGAGGATTCTCGGGTTGGACATCAGGCCGCGTCCCATCATCAGCATCTGCGCTTCGCCACCAGACAGTGAGCCCGCCATCTGGTTGCGACGTGCCAGCAATAGCGGGAACATCGCGTAAGCGCGCGCCAGGTTGTCCTGCATCGCGGCACGGTTTTGTTTGGCGTAGGCGCCAAGAATCAAGTTCTCTTCCACACTCATATCTCGAAAAATCATGCGGCCTTCGGGAATCAGCGCCAGCCCTTGGCTGGCCCGATCCCATGTCGGCTGGCTGAGCAGCGACACGCCCTCATCCACAATGTCGCCGTGCGTTGCTGGCGTCAAGCCGATGATGGCGCGCAACAGCGTGGTTTTGCCGGCACCGTTCGGGCCAATGATGGCCGTCAGCTTGCCCGGAGCGATTTCTAGCGAAACGTCCCACAGCACGTTGATGGCACCGTAACCTGCCCGCAGGTTCTTGATTTCAAGCATGCTCTGCGCCGGTATAACTTCTAATCACGGCTGGATTACGAAATACTTCCTCAGGCGTGCCATCGGCAATCAGCTCACCGAAATTCAGCACTGCAACACGCGTACACAGGTTGCTGATCGTCTCGATATCGTGCTCGATGATGAGGATGCCGACGCCGAATTTGACATGCATATCCATGAGCATCTGCATGAATCGGCGTTTGCCGATGGTTTCCAATCCGGCCAACACTTCGTCGAGTAACAACATCTTCGGATTGGTCGCCAAAGCCTTGCCGACTTCGAGCGCTTTCAGCTCGCTCAATGCCAGTTCGCTCGACGCATCGCGGTCGGCTTTCTCGCTGAGACCGACAAACGCAAGAATCTCATTGAGACGGGATTCATTTACCGAACCAGTACCGAAGCGTTGTGCGACGAGCAGGTTTTCGCGCACCGTCAACCGGCTAAGTGGTTGCGGCACTTGAAACGTTCTTCCCAACCCAAGCCGTGCTCGCCGATAGACGGGCGCCTTCAGAACATCGATGCCGTCGAATACGATGCGACCGACGCTGGGACGCGCGAGACCAGAAATGGCGTTAAACAACGTAGTCTTGCCGGCGCCGTTCGGACCAACCAGCCCGGTCACCTCGTTTGCCGTGATTGAAAGCGACAGCCCATTCACTGCCGTCACGCCGCCAAAACGAACGGTGACGTTCTCAAGCTGCAACATGACGCGTGCGCTTGAATTTATCGACCACCCACGGCAACAAGCCGGTCGGACTGAATAGCACCATACCGGCCAGCAAGGCACCAAGCATAATCTGGTGCCCAGACGGAATATAGGACTTGAAAACGAGCTGATCGATCAGGTATACGAACACCGCACCAATGACCGGCCCCAAAATCGTCCGATAGCCGCCGAAGATTGCGGCGACGATGGGTAACGTACTCCACAGCCCGCTGAAGCCATAGTCTGGTTCCAGAAAGTTGATGTAGTGGGCGTTGAATGCGCCGATCACACCGGTCATGAATGCGGAGACAAACAGCATCATCGCTTTCAGCAAAGTGCTGTTGACGCCGACGATACGGGTCGCGTCCTCGCTGTCGTGCATCGCCCGCAAGGCAGTACCGTAGTAACTGCTGCGAATGCGTGCGTAGATCAGCGCGAAGATCAGCACAATAGTCACGATCACCAGGTAGTTTCCAATCTTGCTACCGAAATCGAAACCGGCGAGTTCTGGCAACCTCGGGATGCTAGATAGCCCTCCAGAACCGCCAGTAACACTTTTCCACTCGGTAGCAAGGATGCGAAATATCTGCGCGTAGGCAAGGATCGCCAAGGCAAAGTAAGGGCCTTTCAATCGCAGTGTTGGCAACATCGCAATCGACGCGAGCGTTGCCCCCACGCCGCCTAGCAACATCGCCGCGAATACCGGCACACCGAGCTTCATCGAAAGCAATGCGGAAACGTACGAACCAACGCCGAAAAACGCCGCATGCCCAAAGCTCACCATGCCGCCGAGATTACCGAGTAGCGCCCACGCCAGCGCCACCCCGCCGATGGCAATAGACGCCACCAGAAGGCTCATCACGTAGAGGTTGGAACCCAGTAGCACTGGTACCACGAGGTAGATACCAGCCAGAGCCAGCAAGATTGCGGTGGCGCGCGCGTTCATTTGCTCTTTACCCTCTGCGCGCCGCAGTGCCAAACAGGCCGTTGGGCATGAAGAATAAAACCAGCAAGAATAAACCCATGCCCGCAATTTCCTGCAAGGCCGAACTGAACAGCGTGACGGTTAATGCTTCGACCACGCCCAACAGTAATGCGCCTGCCAGCACGCCGGGAATGGAGCCGACACCGGCGAGTACAGTGATGATAAATGCCTTGACCGTCAACGCATGGCCCAACGGTGGCTGGATGACGCCATAGCTGTATAGCGCGACCCCAGCGAATGCTGCAAGGATGCCAGCGACAACAAACGACACAATTTCCGTGGTGCGGGGATTGATACCCATCAGCTTGGCCGCGTCGCGATTGCTGGCAACTGCCCGCACTGCCCGGCCATACCAACTCTTCGACAGCCACCACCACAGTAGCCCCATCAACACGAGGCTCAGGATGAAAAATCCGAGTTCGCTGCGCATGCTGTAGAACGGCCCAATCACCACCGCATCCTGCAACCACGCTGATTTGGTGGAGCGGATATCGGCTTTCCAAATCAGCAGGATGGCATTGGTGAGCATCACGCCGATACCATAGGTGAGGATCAATGAATTCAGCTCCCGGTCTTTCTCGATGCGGTCAACCAGGAAATAGACCAGTACTGCCGAAACACACACGACGAGTAGCGCGACGGGTATGGCGACGATGGGGTTCACGTTGAAAGCGGATTCGACTGCGTAGGCGACGTAAGCTGCCAGCAGCACGAGTTCGCCGTGCGCGAGATTGATCACCTTCATGGTGCCGAAGACCAGCGCCAAGCCTAGCG
This sequence comes from Betaproteobacteria bacterium, assembly GCA_039932875.1. Lineage (GTDB taxonomy): Bacteria > Pseudomonadota > Gammaproteobacteria > Burkholderiales > Usitatibacteraceae > UKL13-2. The sequence continues at coordinate 4,246 of JBDTPE010000183.1, forward strand.
CGATCAGCGCATAGGAGCCGCCTTGCAGCAAGCCAGAGTAGACAGCCTGGAGAATGAGTTCGGTCACGGGTTATAGGTGGCGGGGAACGGCGAGCAATTCACTACTGGAGCTTGCGCACCGATGTTGTACTGATTGGACGCTGCAGGCCTACCGCCAATCCCCTCATTCTCACGCTTCTGCCCTCGGTGCGAGAGGGTGCCGCAGGGAATTTGAGCAGGGTGCTGCTCGCCGTCGGAGCGACCAACTGCGGCGTTAGGTGGTGCGTTCTGCATGCGAAGTATTCGGCCAATGCCGCAAATCGCGCCAAACAAACGCGGCTGGCTGTCTGTGGCAAGTTGGAGTGCCGCGCTGAAGTAAAGCGATAGACCAATGGTGCGTAACGTGTGCCTGCAAACGTGGTATTGGGTGACGTCATCGATATTGGTGAATCGAGTCGGAAATTTGTATCTGCCGTTCGATGTAGCGTTTAAAAGAATGAGAAAGCCGAAGCGCCCAATTTAGCGCCACGTTCCATAACGAATAGTGGAGCAAGCCATGGCACAACGCAAACGGTTGTTGAATCTGAAGCTCCCACAGCCCAGACAAGTGCTGCGTCTTCCGCGCCCCACTGACACTGCGCATGGCCAACTCTGCAGCTTTGCACAAACTGTCGTGCGTCGTCTATACAATGTGGACTAAGGGCTAGGAAAATATCGATAGTGGTCTGCACTACTATAAAGAACGCTACAACCAGCGCGTTTTGCAACATCTCGCGAAGCCGACCGAAATGCTTGGAATGGAGCTTGTCAATGCGGAACAACTCGTTTGTAATGCCTTTACAAATCAAGCAATTGAGTGTTGTCTCTTAAGTCGGAGGACGCTAAATTTATCTGTTTCGCAGTCGATCTCCTATTTTTAAGCGCCGATTTAGCAATCTCGGCCCAGACGCCGCACCGATAGACTTAGGTCACATTTACCGTCGGTCACCGACCAATCTCCACTTCTTCTCATTCCAATCATGCAACAACACGCCAATGGCGAAATCACCGTCGAACTCCGCAACCGCGTCGCGCATCTGACGCTCAACCGTCCACAAGCGCTCAATGCGCTCTCGTATGAAATGGTGTTGTCGATGGCGACGCTGTTTACCGGCTGGGCCAACGACCCAACAGTCAACGCCATCGTCATGCGCGGCGCGGGAGAAAGATCCTTTTGTGCAGGTGGCGATATTCGTGCGTTGCGCGAAAGCGCACTCAACAACGGCAATCTACACCACGACTTTTTCATCGACGAATATCGGCTCGACTACCAGTTGCATCGCTACGTGAAACCGGTCATCTGCCTGCTGGATGGAATTGTCATGGGCGGCGGCATGGGTATTTCCCAGGGATCTGGCTTCCGCATTGTCGGGCCGAAGACCAAGATGGCGATGCCGGAAACCGGGATCGGTTTGTTCCCGGATGTCGGTGGCAGCTATTTCCTGTCGCGCTCGCCGGTGGGTCTCTATCTCGGTCTGACCGGGCAAATGATCAAGGCATCCGACGCGCT
>JBDTPE010000184.1:0-5765 GCA_039932875.1 Betaproteobacteria bacterium
GTGGATGGTCTGGAGCAAGCTCGAAACGGTGGATGAACTCAAAGCGATCTGTCTGTTTCACCTTGTCGGTTTCGCGCTGGAAGTGTTCAAGACCTCGAGCGGCATCAAGTCATGGGCATATCCAGATTTTGCCTATACCAAAGTGTTGAGTGTACCGCTGTTTTCGGGCTTTATGTATGCCGCCATCGGCAGCTACATCATCCAGGCGTGGCGGTTGTTCGATCTGCGGGTCAAACACCACCCGCCCTACTGGATGGCCACGATCATCGCGCTGCTCATCTACGCAAACTTTTTCACGCACCATTACGTCGGCGATTATCGCTGGTACATCGCTGCCTGTGCGCTGGGACTATACGCGCGGTCCACCGTCGTATTTCGCCCGTTTGACCGCGACCGCAGCATGCCACTGCTGCTTTCCTTCGTGCTAATTGGTTTCTTTATTTGGCTGGCCGAAAATATCAGCACATTCTTCGGAGTATGGAAATATCCGAATCAGATCGGCGCGTGGTCAACCGTGCATATCGGCAAGTGGAGTTCGTGGTCTTTGCTAGTCATCATGACATTTACCATCGTTGCGCACTTGAAGCACATCAAGCGGCGTATTCACGTCCCAGTGTGATGTTGGGTAATGCTGTGTGCGTTAATCTATCGCTTGACAGCCCGGCCGAGGCTGGCGCCTTTCCAAGGAAAAAATCGTGAAGCCAATCATCGATCACACCGCCATGCTGCAAACGGCAATCGACGAAGCGCGCGCCGGACTCGCTGAAGGCGGCATTCCCATCGGCGCTGCGCTCTACGGCGCCGATGGCACACTACTCGGTCGCGGGCACAACCGCCGCGTGCAGGAAAACGATCCTTCGATTCACGGCGAGACCGATGCATTCCGCAAAGCCGGACGGCAACGAAGCTATCGCGACAAGATCATGGTCACGACGCTGGCGCCTTGTTGGTATTGCAGCGGGTTGATTGTGCAGTTCAAGATCGGCACGGTGATCGTCGGTGAATCCAAGACTTTTCGTGGCGGGATCGACTGGCTGCGCGAGCACGGTGTTGAAGTGATCGATATGCAATCGGCGGCTTGCGAAACCTTGCTCACCGAGTACATCGCGGCCAACCCGGAAGTCTGGAACGAAGATATCGGCGAGGATGAGGGCTGCTGCTGATGCTTTACAACCGGGATTTCCACATTGAATCCATTCTATGATCGGCCACGTAACAAATCTTGATCCAAGATTTCCATTTAAGCGGGTAATGACGGCATTTTAGATTCGCACACGAATACTTCGCGCCATTCTTTGCCGCACGGAAAGCCTGCAAAGCCCCAATCGCATTACACAAGGCTGAAACAATGGCAGAAAGATTCTTGAACAAGCGAGAGTTGGCGGCATGGCAGCCCTATGCTCTGCCCACGGACAGTCTGGGAGCTCTCGAAAACACCCGAAAGCGCATGCAACGCAATGGACAGTGGGCGCCATGGCAGATGATCGGTCGGCGCATGGCGATTGGCTGCGTCGCCCTGGAAATCACGCAGCGTTGCAACCTGGATTGCTCTTACTGCTATCTATCGGAATCGTCTGAAGCCTTGAACGACATTCCGCTCGAAGAAGTGCTTCGCCGAATCGACCTCATCCATAGCCATTACGGTGATGGCACCGACGTGCAAGTGACCGGAGGCGAACCCACCCTTCGCCGACGAGACGAGCTGGTCGCAATCATCCGCTATATCCGCCAAAAAGGCATGCGATCTTCACTATTCACCAACGGCATCAAGGCCTCCCGCGAGATGCTGATGGAGCTAGCGGCGGCGGGGCTTGAGGATGTTGCATTTCACGTCGACATGACGCAGGAGCGAGCTGGTTACGCCTCAGAGGCAGCGCTAAATGCGCTGCGCCAAGAGTACATTGACCGAGCAAGAGGGCTGCCGCTCGCCGTCATTTTCAATACCACCGTATTCCCCGGCAATTTTCATGAAATTCCAGAGCTGGTGCGTTTTTTTGTCAAGCACGCTGATGTTGTTCGCTTCGCCTCGTTTCAGGTTGGCGCCGACATGGGCCGGGGTACGGAGCGGGAACGCATCACCGTAAACCCGGAAACTGTCAAGAATGCGATTCGCAAGGGTGCCGGGGCGAAACTCAACTTCGACGCCGCCAGTGCCGGTCACGCCGAGTGCAACGGTTATGCGTACGGCCTAATCATCAATGGCCAAGTTCACGACTTCTTCAATGACCCCGCATTTGTACGCGAGATACTCGATAAGAGCGCCCACCTGCGTTTGAATCGTGCGAGTAAATTAGGGGTGTTAAAAACCGTTATCGGCTTTCTTGCGGCGCAACCGCGCTTACTTTCCCGGATCGCGTTTCACTTTGCCAACCTGGTTTGGCGTGAGCGTCGCGACTTTGTCGCGGCGCGCGGCAAAATTGGCAAGATTTCCTTTTTTGTTCATAACTTTATGGACTCGTCCCAACTAGACCGGGAACGCTGCAACGCCTGTTCGTTCATGGTGATGACACCAGAAGGGCCGCTGTCGATGTGTGTGCATAACGCCAAACGTGACGACTATCTGCTGGTCGCGGCCAAGGTTCAGAAAGACAACAAAATTCGCTACTTCAATCCCGTCACCGGCCAGTTTGAAGACAACGTACCAAGCCGTATCGCCGTGAACCTCACCCGCAAAAACGCGCGCGGCCGAGCCAAGCAGTTTCTCGAAACGAACGCTGCCGAGTAACAGAAAACCATCGGAGAAACTCATGCAGAAAATTCTTCTTGCCCTTGCCTTTCTCATGCTCGGCGGTTGCGCTTCGGTGCCACGCCCGTCTTCAACCGCTGCACCAGTCGGCCCGCCGCCATACGAAACCTGGGGACGCGTGCTGACAAAATTCGTTGACGACGAAGGACGAATCAATTTCGCCGCCGCCGCGAAAGACCGCGCCGATCTGAACAGCTTTGTGGCCTATATTTATGACAATGGCCCAAATAACCAACCACAGCTTTTCCCGACGTCGGCCCACGCGCTCGCTTTTCACATCAACGCCTACAACGCGCTTGCCATGCACAACGTACTTGAAAGCGGCATTCCGGAGTCACTATCGGGCCTCAAGAAGGTCAGTTTCTTTTACCTCCGGAAGGTACAGGTTGGCGGCGAGCCAATTTCGCTTTACGACTACGAAAATAAAGTGATCCGCGCCTTTAATGAGCCGCGCATTCACGTCGCCGTGAACTGCATGTCGATTGGTTGCCCGCGCCTGCCCAGAGAGCCGTTTCTACCAGAGAAGCTCGACTCACAACTCGACCGCGAAGCGAAGCGGTTCTTCAATGAAGCGCGCCATGTAGCCGTTGATGATTCGGCCAACTTATTGTGGCTTTCGGAAATACTCTCCTTTTATACCAGCGATTTCCTGGCAAGCGCGTCGACATTGGCGGCTTATGTCAATCGCTATCGAGACGCCAAGATACCGGAATCCTACGCGGTCAAGTTTATCCCCTACGACTGGACAATTAATCGCCAACCTTGATATCGAACGCCGGTTCGCGGCCTCACATGAATACCGCAATCTCTTCCAGCGGCTTTCGCGAAATTGCCGGTACCATTGCGCCCGGTGCGGGGTAACCCACCACCAGCAATACAAACGGTCGCTCATTGTCAGGGCGCTTGAGGATCGTGTTAAGGAACGCCATCGGACTCGGCGTGTGTGTGAGCGACGCCAGCCCGGCATGATGCAAGGCGGTAATCAAGATGCCGGTTGCGATGCCCACCGAGTCCATGGGGTAATAGCGCTTCTCGCGTTCGCCATTGGCACTCACGCCATAGGCTTCATAAAAAATGGCAATCAGCCAGGGTGCGGTTTCAAGAAACGGTTTGGAGGCGTCGGTGCCCAGCGGCGCGAGTGCGGCACGCCATTCTTCGGTGGCACGCCGCTCATAAAATTCGCGTTCCTCGGCTTCGGCTGCAACGCGTATGGTCTTCTTGATGCCGGCATCACTGATCGCTACAAAACGCCATGGTTGCTGGTTTGCGCCACTAGGCGCACAGCCCGCTGCGCGCAAACAGCACTCGACTACATCGCGCGGCACGGGCTCGGATGAAAAATCTCGCACCGTACGACGGCGGTTGACCTCAGTATGGAAAGCCTGCGCGCGATCACGCATCGCGTTGATCGGCATCTGGATAAATTCGAGCGGCAAATATCTAGCTGACATTTAACTTCCCTATATTGCATTTGAAATTTTGGACAACGTGCTGCGCCTTCACAGGCTCCCTGCCCGCGGCCTGCTTGCGTCATTGTTCGTTTGGTCATCTTGCCGCTAGTCGTTGCCCAATTCGCCTCGCATGCCTTACAGTTTACCGATGAGAGTCGAGAAAATCATGTCGCCGGGTACCCAATGGTAAGAAACTCATTTGTACAGTCCGGTCGCTTTCGTTACTTGCGCTCGATGTGGCTATGCGCTGCGCTTTGTACCGGTTGGCAGGCCTATGGGATAGAGATCCGGGGACTAGTCGATTTGCGCGTGGGCACCAGTGATGCCGACCGTAGCTGGACGCGCGATGGCCTCGACAAGACCCGCTTTGATCGCAATTCCGGCGGCATCCGGCTGGGCCAGGCTTTCTTGCGGGTCAATGGCGAGGTTGTAAATGACTTGAGCGCGTCGGTAGTCGCCAGCGCTAGCGATGATCGACGTCGGATTGTGGATACCATGGGGCTTGGTTAGGCTGGAATCCGGTGCCGTCGAGTGCCTGGAAGACGCGCCTAAAATTCGGCGCATTTTTCCCTGTTACTAGCCTTGAAATCGATTACGACAGCATCGGCTGGACGCCACTCCGTACCATATCCAGCTCAGCCATCAATAGCTGGATCGGAGAGGAACTGCGGACTCAAGGCGTGGAACTCACCATGACGCGCAAGGGAGTCACCGAAGCTTCGCCACATGACTACGGCTTCACACTTGCGTTGTTCGGTCGCAACGACCCTGTTGGTAGCCTGCTGGCCTGGCGCGGCTGGTCCATCAGTGACCGCATCACGGGATTGACCGAATCAATCCGGTTGGCGGATCTACCCGTGTACCGCTCGGACGGCGGACTGCCACGGCAGAGTCGATCGATCCGCATCGCCCGCGAGATCGACAATCGTCCAGGTTTTTATGCGGGCGCGCATTATGCATACAAGGGCTGGTTGAGCGTAAGTGCGATGCACTACGATAATCGGGGCGACCCGCTAGTCGTGAAGAATGGTCAGTACAGTTGGCACACCCGATTCAATCATTTGAGCGCACGCATACAGCCGGACGACAAGTGGCAGATCTTGCTTCAGGCACTTCATGGCGAAACCATCATGGGGCAAAATGCGGTGCGCTTTCGCTACGCTGCGTGGTACGCGCTGGTGGGCCACCTGATTGGTGCGGGCAATTTGGCGGTTCGCGTTTATCGATTCAACGCCAAGGAGCATAGCGCTGATATTTTCCCCTCCGACCCGAATGGGGAGAGTGGCCGCGCACTGGCGATCGCTTATACCTGGCCGCTAAGCCCGTCTGTATCGTTAGTCACAGAGGCCTTGCAGGTGAAAAGCGAGAGGCTCGCGCGCATTCTGATCGGCGATCCACCAAACAAGACCGAAAAAAGCCTGACCGCGTCGGTACGATGGCAGTTTTGAGGAAAGCGACTCGGCAGCAACTCTCCAATATCCGCGGGCCGCTTCAGGCTTTTCTGCCAGAAAGGCCCGCCAATGCTGGTGTTTTCAGTTTTTGATGCGAGGTTCGGGGTGCCGGAAGCC
>JBDTPE010000185.1:0-5753 GCA_039932875.1 Betaproteobacteria bacterium
CTTATTGCGCTGAATGTGATCAGCCGATATGAAAGCAGGCCGGATGTGGCGCCGACCAGTGCCGCCCTCCTGACCCCAGAGGTACAGAAGAAAATCCTTGCGGAAGTTTCGGAAAGATTGAAGCCCGTGCAAGGTGCGTTACTGGTGGAAGCCGATCCCAATGCGCCGGCTATGGACCTAGCCGCAGTGGTGAGCAAAGCGACTGCTGTACTCGTCGAACAGAATATCGACATTCCCCGAATCTCAGTGGTGCCGAAAGGCGAGATAACGACCGGTTTTCACCCGTTCACGCTGGATGTAAGCCGGCTTCACCTTCAGCCCGGCGAACGCGAGATTGTCGGTCAGATGTTGCGCACGAATGAGCAGTTCACGCTTTCCTCCGAGATCGGACTGAAGGAAGCGCGGCTAGAAGACTACATCGTTCACAAGTTGGTGGATTTCGACGATATCGACTACTTCACCAATAGTGAATTGCTGTATGAACTCGCCGGGCAAATGGTCCAGCACCTGAAAAGCTACCTCTCGGACAGCGAAGTGGAGAGCGTGCTGGATCGTGATCGGCGCGTAATCGCCAATGAAATTCACGCGCAGATGGTGGGCCACTTCTGGGAGAACGCGACCAGCTATGAGGTGCATGTGAGTGGCGGCTTCTCCAAATTGAAACTGTGCAACTACACGACGGCGGCAGGCCACACCCCCGCGCACTACCGCGAGACCGTCGCAGACCTGAGCAAGATCAAGCAAATGTTGTTCGCGGGATTCCAGAAGTGTCTTTATCCGCAACAACGGTTTCACTCCGACACCGAGAGACGTTTCGCGGTAATTCTGGAGCGAGATTCGCTGAAGTGGTTCAAGCCGGCAAAGGGCCAGTTTCTTATCGACTACAAAATAGGCCTTGAGCAGCCGGCATATATCCCGGACTTCGTTGCCGAACTGGATGCGATGATACTGATGGTCGAAACCAAGGCGCGGAGCGATCTGGAAACGCCGGAGGTCAAGGCAAAGGCCACGGCAGCAGTGCGCTGGTGTCAGTTAGCGTCCGATTACGCGAAGTCGGTCGGCGTAAAACCGTGGCGATACTTATTGATCGGCCATGACGAGATCAATGAATCGAAGCGCCTGATTGATTATTTGCGGTTTGAAGTGAAGACGTAGTGCGGTGAGGGAATCGCTTCATCAGCAATTTCTCAAGAAGAGTTGAATAGCTTGCACATTCGTGCGCTGCGTGCTGCCTTTAAATTCGCTCCTATCCATAACCTGTGAGAGTATGAATGAACGAACTAAAGACGTGCTTCAAGAAGGTGGACTACGATCTAAGCGGCTTGCTCCACTACATTGAGATTGGCGATATCGCGTTGCCAGATATCCAGCGGCCATTTGTTTGGTCCAATGCCAAGGTTCGTGATCTTTTCGACTCGATGTATCGCGGTTTTCCGGTAGGGTATTTTCTCTTTTGGGAAAATGTCACCGGCGGCGGCACCAAGCAGATTGGCGTGGGCAGCAAGCAGCATACTATCGCGCGACTCTTGATCGTGGATGGCCAACAAAGGTTGACATCGCTCTTCGCAGTCTTTCGTGGCCGGAAGGTGTTGGATGAGGACTACAAGGAACGCCAGATCGAGGTTGCCTTCCGCCCTCGCGACGGGAAATTTGAAGTAGCCGATGCTGCAATTCGTCGTGATCCAGAGTGGATCGCCAATATTTCCCATATCTGGGCATCAGGCAAACCGAGTTACCAGATGGTGAAGGGATTTCTAAAGCAAATGGAGGCTAAGGGGCCTCTGAGCGATCAGGACGAGTTGCTGATTAGTCATAACCTGGATCGCCTCTTCGATCTCCAGAAGTATCCTTTCACGGCCCTTGAGATCGCAGCTTCGGTTGACGAGGAGCAGGTCGCCGATATCTTTGTAAGAATCAACAGTGAGGGTGTCCGGCTGAATCAGGCCGATTTTATCCTGACGCTGATGTCAGTATTTTGGGATGAAGGCAGGTTGGCACTTGAAACGTTTTGCCGACAATCGCGGCAGGCGCCGTCACCCGGTTCGCCACCATCGGCTTTCAACCACTTTATCCAGCCTGATCCCGATCAGCTCCTGCGAGTTGGGGTCGCGTTTGGTTTTCAGCGCGGTCGACTCAAGAGTGTTTATCAGGTCCTTCGCGGCAAGGATATGGAGACGGGAGAGTATTCGCCGGAACGTCGAGACGCGCAGTTTGCGGTGCTGCGTGATGCACAGGATGTCGTGCTCAATCTTACGTATTGGCACCAGTTCTTGTCATGTCTCATTGGTGCGGGTTTCCGTAGCGGAGACATGATCTCCTCGCAAAATGCGATGTTGTATGCGTACGCGTTCTACTTGGTTGGCCGGAAACGTTTCGGCTTGCCGGAGCATAAGTTACAACGATTGATCGGGCGCTGGTTCTTCGCGGCAAGTTTGACGGGGCGGTACACGAGCTCCCCTGAAACAGTGATGGACGGCGACTTGAACCGACTCAAAGAAGTAAAGGACGCAGAGGGATTCATATCGACTCTGGAAGGAATAATGGGGAACGAGCTTACTAACGATTTTTGGACGGTAACACTACCCTCCAATCTCGACAGCTCCTCGGCACGCAACCCAGAGCTTTTTGCCTATACGGCCGCGCAAAATCGGTTAGGCGCACCTGTTCTGTTCTCGCACAAGAAAGTGTCCGATCTGCTCGACCCGTCCATTAAAACCAAGAAAAAGCCCCTGGAGCGTCATCACTTGTATCCCCGTGCATGGCTGGAACAACAGGGTGTCACCGATTTAAAGCGCATAAACCAAGTGGGAAATTTCGCGCTGCTTGAATGGCCCGACAACATTGATATCAGCGATGATTCGCCGACGATTTATGTGCCAAAGATTCAACCTCGTTTTTCAGCGGAGGAGTGGAGTCAAATGTATGCCCATCACGCCATGCCGGAAGGGTGGCACACAATGGCTTATGACGCCTTTCTAATTGAGCGGCGCAAATTGATGGCTGCCATTACGCGTAAGGGATTTGACTCGCTGAAATGACGATGAAGCGGCAAATTTGAAGTGCTACGTGGTCTCGGCGATGTATTGTGACCCAATCGGGTCGCACACCAATAACCATTTACGCTTCGCGAAAAACCAGGATTGAGGCCATAAAAAGTGTCCCTGAAGTCCTTCCTCAAAGGCTTTTCCGGCGAACTCCAAACTACCTTCGCCCAGAAAGTGTTCCTGGATTCCATCGCCTATGTCGATATCAACAACATCACGTTGCCATCGGCAAACGGTACTACGCAGATCGATCACGTCATCGTGTCGCGCTTTGGCATTTTCGTTGTGGAAACCAAAAACATGTCCGGCTGGATTTTCGGTGACGAGAAAAGTCCGCAGTGGACGCAATCTCTGCCGGGCGGGAAGAAGTTCAAATTCCAGAATCCGTTGCACCAGAATTATCAGCACGTGAAGGTGCTGCAGGAATTCCTGGGCTTTGAAGAAGTGAAGTTCTTTTCCGTGGTGATGTTCTGGGGCGAGACGGAATTCAAGACGCCCATGCCAGCGAACGTGATGACACACGGCTATGTGCCCTACATCAAGAGCAAGCTGGATGTGCTGTTCACGGGTGATGAGATGGACGAGATCATTCTCGCGATCAGGACGGGCATGTTGCCCAAGAGCTGGGCGACGCGACGGGAACATGTAGCGGGGTTGAAGGATCGTTTTGCCAGCACGAGTGTTTGTGCGAAGTGTGGGGCGCCGTTGGTATTGCGCACTTCGAAGTCCGGCGCGAACCCGGGTTCGCAGTTTTATGGGTGCAGCAAGTATCCGGGGTGTCGGTATGTGAAGAAGATTGACCTCGCGACTTTGGGTCGTTAGTCCACCGCAACATCACTTCAAAACTCAAGCACGGGTGCGCCTGTCAGGCAGAAATGCCACCACCACCCGCACCAGTGCTAGCGCTTCTTGGTTTGGAAATAAGCCGTTTTGGAAACCTTGGGTATATTGTTTTGGATGTTTGTAAACTTGACAGCGGTTTATGAAAGCTTTATTTTATAAATCATGGGTACACAAAAACGTCAGAAATTAAACCAACTGCAAGAGTTGCTGGCAGAGGGGCTGGTCGTTCCGCGTTGGTGGCTTGAGGAGCGCGGCTACTCCGGTGCACTCTTAAAGAAATATACCGACGGCGGCTGGCTGCTGTCTCCGGCACGGGGGGCATATCGTCGTCCTGGCGCGGCATTAAAGTGGCAGCATGTTGCGGCCAGCTTGCAGCGTCTTTCGGAGTACTCGCTTCATATCGGTGGCCGTGCGGCGTTGGTTCAACGCGGGCGCGCGCACTACATTCCTATGCGCGGCAGCGAGACGATCCTGCTTTATGGGCCTGAAGTGCTGCCGGCGTGGGTCAACGCGCTGGGCTTGCCCGAGCGATTCGAAATGCGCAATGACGCGATGTTCGGTTCGCTACGCGTTACCGACACGGCCCTGACGAGCGCACACGATACAGCCGGTCTTGTCATTACCGAATGGGGGTCGTCGGATTGGAAGCTATGCTATTCGGTCGATGAGCGCGCCATGCTTGAGGTTCTGCAGGATGTACCGCAACGCGAAACCGTGCACGATGCGGATATCCTGATGCAAGGGCTTCTCAATCTCCGTCCGAGATTGCTTTCGCGATTGTTGGCCGCGTGCACCAGCATCAAGGTAAAACGGCTGTTCCTCGCGTTGGCGGAGCGGCATGAACATGCCTGGTTCAAGCACCTCGATTTGCAGAAAGTGGAGTTGGGAACGGGTAAGCGCATGCTTTCCCCGGGCGGAAAGTTGCATCCTAAGTATTTGATCACTCTGCCGGGTGACCTTGATGATCACGCACGATAATCCATACGCCGCACAGGTCCGGTTGCTGGTGAATGTGCTGCCATTTGTCACCCGGGAGAGCTGTTTCGCGCTGAAAGGAGGCACGGCGATCAATCTCTTTGTGCGCGATATGCCGCGATTATCTGTGGATATCGATTTGGCTTTTTTGCCGCTGACAGATCGTCCAACCGCACTACAGGAATCGGACGCGGCCTTTGCGCGAATTCAAACGGCGTTGCAGAGTGTGTCCCCGCCATTTTCGGTTCAGGTCGCGAAGCGAGAAGACGGCAAAACCGTTCGACTTCTCATTGCAGATCCCGGTGCCACGATAAAAATCGAGGTTTCACCGGTACTTCGCGGAACCGTCTATCCAGAAACAATGCGGAGTATTACGCACACAGCGGAAACGCTATTCGGTTTTGCCGAGGTCCGATCGCTCTCGTTTGAAGACCCTTACGCTGGAAAGATTGTTGCTGCGCTGGACCGCCAGCATCCGCGGGACCTGTTCGATACCAAAATACTTCTGGAGCACGAAGGAGTCTCGGAAAAATTGTTCCGCGCGTTCCTGGTCTATCTCATCAGTCACAGCGATTCGCTGGCACGGGTGATTCATCCAAGGGCCAAACCACTCAAAGACCTGTACGAAAAGCAATTCAGGAACATGAGCGCAATCGATGTCTCACTTGAAGACCTGGAAACGGCACGTTCGAATCTTGTCCAAACGCTGCACGCTCATATTGATGGGTCGACCAGGGAGTTCCTGCTCTCGTTCAAGCGTGGACAGCCAAAATGGGATTTGTTGGGTGTCGAGCACGCGCCAGATCTGCCTGCGGTTAAATGGAAACTGCACAATCTCTCGTTGCTGAGTCCAGCAAAGAGAAAACTGGCCGTAGCAGAGCTTGAGCGGGT
>JBDTPE010000186.1:0-5752 GCA_039932875.1 Betaproteobacteria bacterium
CGAGCTCAATCAATGGCGGAAATCCCGAACGAACTTTCTCTCGACGTCATTCTTGTAGTCGGCATGCGCCTGGGCGTGCTGAACCATGCCCTGCTCACCGTCGAAGCGATTCATTCGCGCGGTTTAACACTGGCGGGTTGGGTCGCCAACATTCCCGCCGCCGGTGAAACAATGCAGGCTCTGGACGAAAATATTGAAACGTTGACACGTATGATTGCGGCACCCCTGCTCGGCATCGTGCCGCATGACAATCAATCCACTGGCGTGCTTGAATGCGCGCAGCGCGCTGCGCAGTTACTCAATATCGAAACGTTATTGCACCAATGAAAGGAAACTCATGAAGTTGGTATTTGAGAAAAACGCGACCGCTGGTTTGATGCTTGGCATGGCCACATTTTTGTTGGCGCTACCTAGCCATGCACAACCGAGCGCCACCAGCATCGCCGCGCCTGTGATATCGGAATCATGGATTAAAACGACGGTTCCCGGCAGCGCCGTGTCGGCAGCGTACATGCGGATCAAGTCCGCGATCCCGTTCAAACTCGTCAAGGCGGAATCGACCGCTGCCGGCATCGTTGAAATTCACGATATGAAAATGAACGACGGCGTGATGGAAATGAAAGCCCTCGACGCGATCGATGTGCCGCCCAACAAAGCCGTCGAATTGAAACCCGGTGGCATGCACGTAATGCTCATGAATGTGAAAAAACCGATCAACAAGGGTGACAAGATACCGATGACACTGACATTTGAAGGCGCTAACAAAAAGCCAGTATTGGTCAAACTCGAACTGGTCGCACGGGAAAACGCAACTGCCCACCATTGATTTTGAACGTACTGCTCGATCTCGATGGAACGTTGACCGATCCGGCGTTAGGCATCACCAACTGCATTGCCCATGCACTGTTTGGCCTCGGTGTTGCCGTGCCACCGTTGCAGGAATTGCATTTTGCGATCGGCCCGTCGTTGAGAGAATCATTCGCGACCATGCTGGCCACCAGCGATACGCCGCTTGTCGAACGCGCGATGACGTTGTATCGCGAACGTTTTGCCGTCACGGGGCTGTTCGAAAATACGCTATATGACGGCGTGCCGGAAATGCTCGCCGCATTGAAAGCGCAAGATCATCGATTGATACTTGCCACCGCCAAGCCACATGTTTACGCGCGCCGCATCCTTGGCCATTTTGATATTCTTACGCCCTTCGACGCCATCTACGGCAGCGAACTCGACGGCACACGCCAGCATAAGGGTGACTTGCTCGCGTACCTGATCGCGCGCGAAAAAATCGACCCAAATACCACCGTAATGGTGGGTGACCGGCATCACGACATCGACGCGGCACACGCCAATGGATGCCTGGCCATCGGTGTGACTTACGGCTACGGCAGCGCCGAAGAACTGGCGCACGCCAATCTGCTTTGCGCCTCTCCACTTGGTATTGTCGATGCCGTTGCCAAAGTCCGCGCATAGATATTTGCTCGACCACACATGCCGAAATGGTGCGTCGAGTCATTTGCGGCACCATGACCGTGCGCACCAATCGGCATTGGTGCCGGCGTGGTGCATGTCGCCTTGCGACGCAATCTGAAATCCGGCATGGCATGCAATTTGCGGATAGACCAGCGACCTAAACTTACCGAGACTCAACCCCAAGGGCGACCGCGTAAACGCGGGTGTAGTCGGGCAATTTCCTGCCGTACAAGACGTATTGATCAATGCAGCACTAATCCGTTTCACAATCAGCGTAAGCTGGCTATTCCACTAAAAGACCGAGAGGAACATTATGGATCGTCGTAAATTTCTAAGCCGTGCAGCCGTCGCCGGCGGCACGCTTTCCGCCGCCGCCGCAACACAGGCTATCGCGCAGGCACCTGCGCTACCGAACATCAAATGGCGCTGCGCATCGAGTTTCCCCAAGAGTCTGGACACGATTTACGGCGGTGCGGAAGTGCTGTCGAAACGGCTGAACGCGATCACTGGCGGCAAATTTCAAATTCAGGTTTTCGCGGCGGGTGAGATTGTCCCCGCGTTCAGTACGGTAGATGCGGTGCAAAACGGCACCGTCGAATGTACGCACACGGCGAGCTATTACTTCGTCGGCAAGAACAAGGCTTTTGCCTTCGATACCACGCTGCCCTTTGGCCTGAACCAGCGCCAGCAGAATGCCTGGATTTATTACGGCGGCGGGTTGGCACTGGTACGTGAGTTCTTCAAGGACTACAACATCATCTCTTTCCCCGGTGGCAATACCGGCGTGCAGATGGGTGGCTGGTGGCGCAAGGAAGTGAAGACCATTGCCGATCTGAAAGGCATCAAGTTTCGTATCGCCGGCCTCGGCGGTGATGTGCTCGCCAAGC
Source organism: Betaproteobacteria bacterium (assembly GCA_039932875.1). Taxonomy (GTDB): domain Bacteria; phylum Pseudomonadota; class Gammaproteobacteria; order Burkholderiales; family Usitatibacteraceae; genus UKL13-2. The sequence goes on from JBDTPE010000186.1 coordinate 2,361, forward strand.
TCGGCGTGATCCCGCAGCAAATTCCTGGTGGCGACATTTATCCGGCGCTGGAAAAAGGCACCATCGATGGCGCCGAATGGGTTGGCCCATACGACGATGAAAAGCTCGGCTTCTACAAAGTCATCAAGAATTTCTACTATCCGGGCTGGTGGGAAAGCAATTCGCAGTATTCTTTTTTCGTCAACACCAAGGAATGGGAAAAATTGCCGAAGGAATATCAGGCTGCATTCGAAGCGGCCGCCTATGAAGCCAACTTGGACATGATGGCCTCGTACGACTTCAAAAATCCGATCGCGTTGCGCAGCCTCGTCGGCAAAGGCGTACAGCTGCGCTCGTTTTCCAGCGAGATCATGAAGGGCGCGCAAGCGGCTGCATTCGGACTGTTCGAAGAAGAAGCAGACAAGAATCCGGCTTTCAAGAAGATGTACGTGCCGTGGCTGAAATTCCGCGAGGACGTCAACCTCTGGCATCGAGTGGCTGAGCAGACTTACTCGACGTTTTCGGCGGCTAATCCACCGCCGAAGAAGAAGTAACGTTTCAGCGTGTTAAAAAACGCCCGCGTTATGCGGGCGTTTGAATTTGTCCAACACAAGCATTGGCGCACATCTCCAGCAGTTTTCGCTTGAAACGCCGCGCCAAATGGCGTTCTACGTCAAATTACCACGCTGCTCGTGTAGGCACGCTGCATCGCCAATCCGTGCGCGCCATGGGCAATTGCGGCTCCCGTGTCCGCCAGCGACAATCCACCCAGCGCATATACAGGCAGCGGCGCAGCTTGTACGAGAGCCGCGAATTTTTCCCAGCCCAATGCCGTTTGGCCGGGATGCGACAGCGTGGCATTGACCGCGCCCAGCACCAGAAAATCGAGTTTCAATTCCGCCGCATGCTCGATTTCCTCGCGGCTGTGCGCAGACGCACCAATCAATGCGAACTCTGGGCGGCGTTTGCATTGTTTCAGTTGCAGCGCCGTCAAATGCACACCGTTGGCGCCGATATCGCGCGCCAAAACTTCGTCACTGTTCACCAACACCGTCGCACCGTGGGTATGCGCGAGCGATACCACTTGGCGTGCAAAGCCGCGCAGTTCGTCGGCCTGCATAATTTTTTCGCGCACCTGAACTAGCTTCAAGCCATTGGCAAGCGCATGCTCCAACTGCCGCAGATAGGTCGTCACACCGGCCTCGGTCGCGTTGGTAATCGCATATACAGGCGGTAACGACAGCGCCTTGAAAATCGGCGCACAACCCGGCAACGTGGGCGCGACGGTGAGGGCATCCAGCCGCTGCCACTCGAATTGCTGACCCTCCATTCCACGCATTTCGCCGTGCCATTCGCTTACGCGCCAGCAATGCAACCGCACCGTGGCGTGCGTGTAACGCATCATGAAGGTAATCCACGGCGTGGCTTTGGTGATGGCGACGTTCAGCTCTTCCATCAGTTCGCGCTTCATTGCTTGCAATACCGTTTCGCCGGCTTCTATTTTCCCGCCTGGGAATTCCCAATAGCCGGGATAGGGTTTGCCTTCAGGTCGCGATGAAAGCAGGAAGCTACCGTCGGGTTTGATGAAAATGGCGACAGCAACTTCGGTGATTTTTTGCGTCATTTCCGGCGCGAACCCTTCGGCTTTGTAGCTTGCTTTGTCGGGCTGTGTGCGCCCGCCCAGTCGCGAGCAAATTGATAGGCGACACGACCGCTACGCGAACCACGCTCCAGCGCCCATAGCAGCGCCGCTTTGCGTAGAGCTTCGCTGTCGGCTGCGGCGTGTTTAGGCCCCAGCACCGATACCCAGTGCTTCGCAATCGCCAGGTACTGATCCTGATCGAAAGGATAAAAAGACAGCCACAGTCCGAAGCGCTCCGAGAGTGAAATCTTTTCTTCGGTAGTTTCGCCCGGATGAATTTCGCCATCGTCGGTGTGTTTGGTTTCGAGGTTCTCGCTCATCTTCTCGGGCATTAGATGGCGGCGATTACTGGTTGCGTAGACGAGCAGATTGTCGTTGGTCGCCGAGATGCCGCCGTCGAGCACCGACTTCAACGCCTTGTAGCCTGGGTCGTTGGCTTCAAAACTCAAGTCGTCGCTGAAAATAATGAATCGCTCTGGTCGTCCGGCGATCAGGTCAGCAATGTCGGGAAGGTCAACCATATCGCCCCGATCAACTTCGATCAATCGCAATCCACTTTTGGCAAACTCTTGCAGCGCCGCTTTCACTAGAGAGGACTTGCCGGTTCCGCGCGCACCGGTCAGAAGTACGTTATTCGCGGTGTGACCCATAACGAATTGACGCGTATTTGCTTCTATGCGCGACTTCTGGTCGTCGATATCTTTTAGGTCGGCAAAGCGGATCACGTGTGGATGCGCAACACCCACCAAAGCTCCGCGGCGGCCAAGCAATGTCTGCTCACGCCGCCAGCGGTAGGCGATAAATTTATTCCAGTCCGGTGCCGTGCTCAGTGGTAAATGCTGCTCGACGCGTTCCAGCAGGCTCTCCACGCGATCGAGCACGCGATCAACCTTGGGCAATATCACGAACGGTAATCCGCGTTGATCTTTACGTAATCATAGGAAAAGTCACAGGTCCACACTGTTCCAGACTCGTCACCGCGCCCCAATTCAACACGCACCAGAATTTCGCTTTGTTTCATCACCGCGGAGCCGAGTTCTTCGCGATAACTTGTTGCCCGCCCGCCATTCTCGGCGACCAGTACATCGCCAAGATAGAGCTTGATTCGGTCGGCATCCAGATCATTCACGCCCGCATAGCCAATCGCGGCCAAAATGCGGCCCAGATTCGGATCGCTCGCAAAGAATGCCGTTTTCACCAATGGAGAGTTGGCAATCGCCTTGCCAATCTTCATGCATTCGGCGTGGGTCTTGCCGCCTTGAATCTTCACGGTAATGAATTTGGTCGCACCTTCGCCGTCACGCACAATGGCCTGGGCCAACGCGATGGCAACATCATTCACCGCCAATTGCAGCCTCACATATTCGGCAGTACCTTCACCGTTGACGGGTGGGTTGCCGGCTTTGCCTGTCGCGATCAGGATCAGCGAGTCGTTTGTCGATGTATCTCCATCGATAGTGATGGCATTAAACGAGATCGCCGCCGCGGTCTTGACCATATCTGCCAGGACATCGGGACCGACGACTGCATCGGTGGCGATGAAACCCAGCATGGTCGCCATATTCGGCTCGATCATGCCCGCACCTTTGGAAATGCCGGTGATCGTGACGGTGTGTCCATCGATATCGAGCTGGCGCGATACGGCCTTGGGTACAGTATCCGTCGTCATGATGGCGTGCGCGGCATCAAACCAGCCGGTAGGGGTGAGATTGGCGACACACTGCGGCACGCCAGCCAGAATTTTGTCCATCGGCAAGTGTTCCAGAATCAC
>JBDTPE010000187.1:0-5723 GCA_039932875.1 Betaproteobacteria bacterium
GCTCAGGACATTTGCCACCTCGGCAAAGTCCTTGCTATTGCGCGTCAACCCCGGCAAGCAAAGTACAGCAGGCGAGTTTTCATTCGGCCCAGGATAGTCGCGCGCGTACAGTCGCAGGCCATCTTCACTCTGGTAAAAGACATCGATATAGTTCATGAGCGCCTACGAAAAGAATTAAAATGAGAAAAATCATGAATCAAAAAAATATGAATGCGAAAACTGGTCAGTGTGGTGAGAGCTTCAATCATCGTGGGTGATCGCAGATGAAAATAACCCGCGACGACGGCAAAGCAGGACGCCCTCTGACAGTGCGCGCGCCGAAAGCTGGCGCAAAACCGAAGCGCGCAACGGTTGGCCGTCCGCGCAAAGGTGATGGAAGCGCCGATGCGGCTGATCGCATTCTCGACGCCGCCGAGGATCTTTTTTCCAAGCGTGGCTTTGACGGCGTCACCATGCGCGAAGTGGCGCTTCTCGCCAATGTAGATGCTGCGCTGGCCCATTATTATTTTGCCACCAAGCAAGGATTGTTTGACGCGGTGCTGGAGCGGCGCGCCGAGTTGGTTTTCTCCGAGCGGATGGAAGCCTTTGATACCTACGAAGCGACGCACGGCGACAACGTGACCGTTGAAGGCGCTGTGGCGACGTTCGTGTTGCCCTTGCTCGAACGCGCGCGCAATGGTGATGTTGGTTGGAAGAATTACTTCCGCCTGATTGCGCTGGTCAACAATGATGCGTCCCACGTTGCATTTTCGATCATGTCGTATTTTGATCCCCTCGTGCACCGCATGATCGCGGTCGTCAAGCGTGCGTTGCCGAATGCCCGCGAAGAAGAACTGTTCTGGTGCTTTCATTTTTTGACTGGCTCGCTAACGCTCGCGCTTTCACGTACCGGACGCCTGGATCGCCTGAGTGGCGGATTATGCCGCTCCGATGATCTGGCTTCGATTGAGCCGCGCATGGTTGAATATTGCGCTGCCGGCTTCCGCAGCCTGTGCGCCGATGGCGACAGGCTGCCCGGTGAAAAAACCGGCAGCACCTCTCGTGCCGCCGGTCGCTCTAGAACTTAAATGTAACGCTGCCTTTGACGATGCGCGGGTCGCCGTAAAACGCCGTAATGGTGTTGGAGAAGGCACCGAACGCGTAGCCAGCAACCTTGTATCGCTTGTCCGTCAGATTGCGGCCATTCAAGGCGAGTTGCAGCTTGCCGTCCTTGCTGGTCCACACCAGACCGGCATCCCACAGCGAATAGCCTTCTTGCACCAACAACACGTTTTGCGATACTGCAGCGTCCAGCGATGCTGCGCCACTCAGGCGAACAAATTCAAACTGGTTTACCTTGCTCTTGTAAGAGAACGTATTCGACAGCGCGAAGCCACCGGCACGGCCCATGATCGCCATCGGCCATTCATAGGTTGCCGTCACACTGGCAGTGTTTTTCGGCGTGTTCTGAAATTCGGCGGCACCAGCCACGTTGATCAACGCTGCCGCGCTACCGGTAAGGCCATTGGCGACGATCCACTCTTTGTACTTGGCGTCGATGTAACCGACCATGCCGCTGACGGTAAATGAATCCGACAAACGCGCCAATGCCTCCAACTCGAAGCCCTGAATCCGCGCCTTGCCGGCGTTGGTCACGTTGCCAGCGAATCCGACCACATTGCCAGCAGCATCAAGCGTGGGGATTGAGCCTGGAATCTGCACGTTTTTGTAATCGGTGAAAAATGTCGCTGCATTGGTCTGGATTCGGCCACCGTTAAACGTTGACTTCAGACCAAATTCGTATGTGGAAACTTCCTCCGGTTCGACGCCTTTACGTTTGACGAGCGACGTAGCGCTGGTCGGCGCGCCGCCTAAATCCATGCGTGGATCGAAGAACCCGCCCTTGAAGCCTTCTGCATAGGTTGCGTACAAATTGTGTTCAGGGGCAAACTTCCAGCCGAAGCCAATTTTTGGTGTGAATTTGGTATCGGTCCGATTCAAGTCGCTTTTACCCAAATCAGTATTTGCCGCGAGCCCGAATGCCGAAGGATTGCCGAGGGTTGGCGAGCCAGTCAGGCCGAGGTAGGTCCGCTTGTAGATGCGCGCTTCGCGTTTGTCGCTTGTGTATCGTCCGCCTGCGGTAAGGCTAAACGTGTCGGACACGTTGTAGCTGAGGTCGGCAAACGTTGCGTAAGTTTTAGTATCGATATCATCGAGTGTGTATAGCGAGACGCCACCAGAAAGATTGGCAACGACGTCGAATTCATTGAATGCATTCGCCTTCATGTAGTAGAAACCAGCCACACCCTGCCATTTTGCATCCGTGTATGTGAACTGGAATTCCTGGCTGGTCTGCTTATTACGGTAGATAGCGGGCGCTTCGAATAGCGGTTGGTTGAGTGAGTCGAAATCGATTGGGGCGTAGGATTTGTCGGCGCGGAAAGCGGTGATCGACTTGAACGAAAGCGCCGAGTTGACGGCCCAATCTACCAGCAACGATTCGCCGTGGCTGATGATTTGTTGAGGATGTCCAAGTACGGTGTAGAGATTGGCGCGCGTGTCGTATTTGCTATCGAGTGGGGGCAGATTGCCGGGAGCCGGACTCGGGGTCAGGCGATATCCCTGTTTTGGCAGTGAGTCATCGACGGTGCGATCTGCAGCGAAGCGAATAAAGAGCGATGTGCTCGGCGTAAATTCCGCGCTGAACCGACCCGCAACAACCTCTTTGTTATAGTTATCCGCGCCAGTAACCACGTTCTTGCCGAAGCCATCGTGATTGAATGATGCAATGGTAGCGCCGATCTTTAGCGTATCGGATACAGGCACGCTACCTCTGACCACGACATCTTTTTCGCTATAACTGCCAAAGGTTGCCTTGAGGCTCAACTCAGGTTTGTCCGAAAGCTTGCGCGTGACGTACTTCACGGCGCCGCCGATGGTGTTGCGACCATAAAGCGTGCCTTGCGGTCCGCGCAGCACTTCGATTCGCGCCAGGTCATAAATGTCAGTCAGCGCGCCCTGTGGCCGGGCCATGTAGATATCATCAAGATAGATCCCGACGCCCTGTTCATAGCCGGCGACTGGATCCTGCTGACCAATACCGCGGATAAATGCGGTAAGGGTAGTATTGGTTGCGCGCGACGCTTTTAATGTCGTGTTAGGCACAAAATCCGCCAGGCCGGTAATGTCTGCAATTCCCGACTTTTCAAGCTGTGCACCTGAAAACGCGGTAACGGCGCCGGGAACATCCTGAATTAATTCCTCGCGACGGCGCGCGGTGACGGTGACTACTTCAATTTTTTCACTGTCTTCAACCTTGGCGGGGGCTGAGGGGTTGGATGGTGGCTGCTGTGCAGATACCGATCCGGCGCCGACAAACAGTGCGGCAATAGCAATGCTCATGGTCTTCTGTTTCATACTTTCTCCTCGGGGTGGTTTTTTGTTGAACTTGTCGCTTAAAACAAAAAAGCGGTAAAATTCATTAGTTGGTGAATTAATGTAGCAAAGTATTTTGAGAAGTGCAAGATGGACACGCAGAAATCTGGCGGCATCAGTTGTAACGCCGCAACAAAACCGATTCGCGATCTGGAGGAGTTGAAATGAATACACGCTATTGGCTGGCAGTGCCCACGCTGTTCGCGCTAGGAATAGGTGCAATAAGTACGCAGGTGAGCGGGCAAGGCAAGGACATTCGGGTCGCATTTATTTACGATAAGTCCGGCCCGCTTGAGGCATATGTCACGCAGACGCAAACGGGCATGTACATGGGGTTTGACATTGGGACCAACGGGTCCATGGCCATTGCTGGCAGGAAGATCGTCGTCATTGAGCGTGACTCGCAAGGCAAGCCGGACGTGGCCAAGGCGCAACTGGCGGCAGCCTATGCTGACGACAAAGCCGACATAGCAATCGGCGCGACAGCCTCGGGCTCCTCTCTGGCGATGTTGCCGGTAGCGGAGGAATACAAGAAAATCCTGGTGATTGAGCCCGCCGTCGCGGATTCCATCACTGGTGAAAGGTGGAACAGATATATTTTTCGCACCGGCCGAAACAGTTCGCAGGACGCCATTTCGAATGCGGTTGTCCATGACAATGCGGGCGTCAGTATCGCGACGATGGCACAGGACAACGCCTTTGGCCACGAGGGCGTGAAGGCTTTCAAGGGTGCACTGAAGAAGGCCAAAATTGTCCACGAAGAGTATCTTCCCGCAGCGACTACAGACTTCACCGCTGGCGCGCAACGCCTCATCGACAAACTAAAGGACAAACCCGGTCGCAAACTCCTCTTGATTATGTGGGCTGGCGGAAATCCCTTCAAGATTGCAGATCTGGACCTGAAGCGCTACGGAATTGAAATCGTCACAGGCGGAAATATCCTGCCGGCGATGTCGGCATACAAAAACTTTCCAGGTATGGAAGGTGCGACCTATTACTACTACGATATCCCCAAGAATCCTTTTAATGTCGCGATGATCAGTCGTCACTTGGCCAAGTTCAAGACACCACCGGATTTTTTCACTGCGGGTGGTTTTGCTGCGGCGATGGCGGTGGTGACGGCACTTAAGAAGACCGGTGGGAACACCGATACCGAAACCCTGATTAATGCGATGGAAGGCATGAGTTTCGATACGCCGAAAGGCAAGATGACCTTCCGCAAAGAGGACCACCAGGCCATGCAAAGCATGTTTCACTTCCGGATCAAGATCGATCCGGCCCTCGCTTGGGCGGTGCCGGAACTGGTTCGCGAAATCAAGCCGGAAGAAATGAATGTCCCCATTCGCAACAAACGCTGACAGTGGCAATGAAAATCAAAAATTGCCTGTATGAAGTGCTTTCGGCACAGGGGACGCGGAATGCAAATTGCGCATTCCAAACAAATGAGGAGAACACCATGCAAATAAGATCACGCCGTTTCGCCCTGGCCATCGCCGCGTTCGCCTGTCTGTCAATCACCGCTTCAGCGGCGCCATTACCACAGCTCAATATCGACAAGAGCCAGACCAGTGTTTCCGGCGCCTCCTCCGGCGGTTATATGGCGGTGCAATTGCACGTCGCCTATTCAGCCAGTTTCCAGAAGGGCGCTGCGGTGATTTCCGGCGGGCCTTTCAACTGTGCCGAAGGCTCTGTCCTTAACGCACTCACCCGGTGTTTTGGCAAAACGACCATACCCGTTGCCGATCTGGTCGCAACCACCAACAAATGGGCCAAGGAAGGTTTGATTGACGCAACCAGCAACCTTGCAACGTCCAAGGCATATCTTTTCTCGGCCGCCAACGACAGTGTGGTGAAGGAAGCAACGACGACAGCCCTTCAAGAGTATTACGGAAACTTCCTTTCGGCAAAAAACATCGTTCACAAGAAGGACATTGCGTCAGAGCATGGCTTTGTCACCGACGACAGCGGCGGAACATGCCTTACCCTCGCGACCCCGTTTCTCATCAACTGTAATTTCGACCTGGCCGGCGCATTGTTACAGCACCTTTATGGCCCGCTTAACGCGCGAAAGTCCGGAACTCTGGATGGCAGCCTCATCGAATTCGACCAAGCCGCGTTCGGCGCCGGCCACGGCATGGGCACGACAGCGTTTGTATATGTTCCCAAGAGTTGCAGTGCGGGCGCCGTTTGCCGCTTGCATGTTGCCCTCCACGGCTGCCGCCAAAACAATACCGATATTGGTGACGCCTTTGTTCGCAATGCAGGCTACAACCGCTGGGCCGACACCAACGGCATTGTGGTGTTGTATC
>JBDTPE010000188.1:0-5708 GCA_039932875.1 Betaproteobacteria bacterium
TGATCGGGCTGGGCCATAGCGAAAATAAATTGCTGCGAGGCGACCAGCGCAATTTTGTGAACACCTTCCAGCCTGACCGCGGATTATCGGTAGATACGCGTGGCACGCCTTACGCGACCGTGTTTCCACTTGCATCGAATACCGCTGGCGTTCTGCGTACGATATTGACGTCTAGAACAACCCCCACCAGCGCACTAAGCAATACACTTTCGCCGATTCTGCCCGGCACGGTGCGTGGTGTAAATGGCGTACCGGCCAACGGCTTCAATGGCGGTATCAATACGTTGGATCTCCCAGGTGGCACCGGTTGCAACACGATGGATGGAGGCGGGCCATACGACGAGGTGCTTTGGGCCACTCCTGCCGCGAAGTACGCTTGCGCATGGGATACCGGTCGCGCAGCCGCGCTACAGCAGCCGATCAAAAACACATCAGTTGTCGCACGCGCAACGTTCAATGTTGGAACCAATGTCGTCTTTGCCGAATACACGGGCAACAGGGCAGAGTCTGCGAAGTCCTTTTCAAATAACCAGATATCAAGTAGCACTAGTGCCACCAGCGTGCTCTACAACCTGGTTTATCCGAGTACCGGTTCAAGCTACAACAGCGTGTTCAACGCCATTGCGGCCCAGTTCCCCTCCATCGAAGAAAACCGTGGCCAGGGGATTGCCTATCGTTGGCGTTGCGACCCGTGCGGAAGGCGCGAATTGACAACGACCTCGAAGACGGACCGGTTGTTGCTTTCCACGGAAGGTACCTTTGGTACATGGGACTACCGTGCCGGCATATCGGAAGCCACCAGTGATACCCGCTCGACTATCGGCGGCGGATACTACTTCGATGACCTGTTCGTGCCGTTGTTGAGGTCTGGAACGCTCAATCCATTCGTTCTCCCAGGACAATCGCAAACGCCGGAAGCGCTGGCTGCTTTGGCGGCAGCGTCCGCCAGAGGGGTGGTACTTTACGGCGGCAAGTTCACGCTGGACCAAATTGACGCGTCGACGTCCGGCCCGGTTTTCAAGCTGCCTGCAGGTGACGTGATGGCTGCCGTCGGCACGGAGTTCCGCTCAGAGAAATGGCGCTTTAACGGCGATCAGCGGCCAGTTGCCGAGCAGAGAACAATATTCAATGTGCCGTTTGATAACGTCAACGCATTAAGCGGCGTAAAGCGCAATATCAAGGCCGTCTTTGTCGAAGTGTTGGTGCCGGTCATCAAGTCACTGGATGTCACGTTAGCGGGGCGCCAGGACAACTACACCGGCTTTGGCAACACCTTCAATCCGAAAGTGTCTTTCCGCTTCGTGCCGATGGAACAAATTCTGTTTCGCGGTTCATACAATACCGGCTTTCGCGTGCCGACCTTCAATCAGCTCTTTAACGGTGTAACCGAATCACCCACGTCGGGCGCGACCATCGTTGATCCTGTTAAGTGCCCGGCCAAGTTGGTTAGTGCGACACCGGGTTGCGAGGCAATTAACCCAACTACACTTTCTGGCGGAAAGGGCACACTCGGTCCAGAGGAGTCCAAACAGGCCAGTCTTGGATTTGTGTTCGCACCGGTTCCTGAATTCAGCGCAAATGTAGACTGGTGGCAGATCAAGAAGGACGGCACGATTCAATCGCTTCCTCTTGCCACACTCATCGCCAATTACGACCTGTTCTCGGGTAACTTCATTCGCGATACGACCGGCGCTATTGCGCAGATCGACATCCGTCCGGTGAATGCGGGTAAGACCAGCACAAAAGGCGTGGATGTTGGCGCAAAGTTGAATGGCAAGGTGTTTGGCGGCAAATATTCCGCAACCATCGATGGCTCGTATCTGCTTGAAAAGAAGTCGAAGCTGGTGGCCAGCGCATCGTTTGGCCCGAGCGAAATTGCTAGCTTCACGCGCTCAGGTGATCTCGGCTTGCGTTGGAAACACGTGGCTTCCCTGACTTACTCGCAAGGTGACTGGAGCGGGACGTTTTACCAGTTCTATAGCACCGGTTATAAGGATGCCGTGTTGCCAGGCGTTGCCAATGGCAGCGTGGTGCCAGTCAACTTCGATCCAACGGTCAAGGCTTACACGTCGTACAACGCCAGCGCCACCTACACAGGGATCAAGAACCTGAGTCTCACGGCGGGCGTCAAGAATCTTTTTGACAAGGATCCGCCTTTCAGTGCCGCCTACGACACCAACACCGGCGCTGGCAGTTCATGGGAACCACGCGTTGCCGATCCGCGTGGCCGTTCGTTTACGTTCCTGGTCAAATATACTTTTTTCTAATTTGAAATTTGCAGCAATTTGAAAACAGGGCGCCAATGAAAATGGCGCCCTGTTTTTTTTGTAAACTGACTGTGTGACTTGCCATGAATAGACGGGGTTTTACAAAGTTTGTCGCCTCGGTTGCGGCGTATGTGGCGACAGGCCCTGCGGCAGCGGCCAGTGCATCACGTTCGCACAAGGACTTTCTCCCCCTCATCAAACCCGCCATGCTCAAGCAAGGTGATCTGGTCGGGCTGATCGCGCCCAGCGGTGTGATGGAAGACACGCTGATCGAAAAGGGCGTAAGGAATCTGGAGTCTTATGGATTCAAGGTGAAAGTAGGCAACAACATTCGCGCTGCGCGTGGCGGCTACGCGGGCACCGTCGCACAGCGCATTGACGACCTGCACCGCATGTTTCTCGACAAAGACGTGAAAGCCATTTGGGCTGCGCGTGGCGGCTCCGGCTGCAGCGCACTGTTGCCGTCAATTCACTACGGACTGATCCGCGCGAATCCGAAAGTTCTGGTCGGCTATTCCGACATCACCGCATTGCATCTCGCGATTTGTCGGCGTGCCCGGCTGGTGACATTTCACGGGCCGGTCGCGCCATCGACGCCGACCGACTACACAGTTGCACAAATGCAGGCCGTACTGATGTCACCAAGGCCGCAAACCGAAATCAACATGTCGATCGAAAACGAACGCAAGACTGCGACGCAATCCGAATTTCAGTTGCGGACGTTCAAACATGGTGTTGCCGAAGGCCCGCTGGTCGGTGGCAACTTGAGCGTGCTCAGCGCCTTGATCGGCACGCCGTATGCAGCAGAGATTGAAAAACACCTGCTCTTTCTGGAGGACGTTCGCGAGCCACCCTACCGCATCGACCGCATGCTCACACAGCTACAGCAAAGCGTCGGTAATCGGGGGGAGCGCGACGGGCTCAAGCGCGCCGCTGGCATCATGCTGGGCGTGTTTACGCGCAGCCGTGCCACCGACAACGATGCCTCATTGACTCTGGACGAAGTGCTCGACGACCACTTCGCCACACTGCCTATTCCGGCAGTCAGCGGCTTTTCGTTCGGGCATATTCCGCATCAGTTCACCATTCCCATCGGCATCAATGCAAGGCTCGATACGCAAAGCCAGACGCTCACGTTGCTTGAGGCGGCGGTGCGGGGGTAAGTAGTTCGCGGAGCCGGTACGGCAGTAAACTAAAATGGCTGTCTGCACTTGGCGCAGCGGGGCGGCAATAACAGAATTCAAACGGGCAGCGTCCGTACTTCTTCCCTCTCCCCTCGTGGGAGAGGGATCGAGGGAGAGGGGGTAGCTGCAACGGCAACCACGATCCCCCAGCACCAACCCCTCATCCCAACCCTTCTCCCAAGGGAGAAGGACTACACCAAAAAAAACCAAACACAAGGACCAGCGCCGCTCACCAGCCCGAAACACCTGAAAACCCGCCCCAGTCCTTGAGTTTCACCTTCAAACCGCAACCGGCCAAACCCCAAATGTTCGAACAAGCCTTCAAAAACATCGACAACATCGTCTGGAAAGAGGCCGGCTGCACCACCGAGCTGGACTACACCGAGCAGACCTCGTGGGTGCTGTTCCTCAAATATCTGGACGCCCTCGAAACCGAAAAGGCGATGGAGGCCAAGCTCGAAAGCAAGAAATACAAACCCATCATCGAAGGCGAATATCGCTGGGAAAAATGGGCAGTGCCGAAAACGGCAGACGGCAAGATCGACCACCACGCGGCGCGCAGCGGTAACGACCTGACCGAATTCGTTGACGCGAAACTGTTCCCCTATCTGCGCAGCTTCAAGCAGCGCGCTTCGGGGCCGGACACGATTGAATACAAAATCGGCGAAATCTTCGGCGAGATCAAAAGCAAATTCCAGAGCGGCTATTCCTTGCGCGAGGTGCTGGAGATCATCGATACGCTCAGATTCAATTCGCAGGCCGAGAAACACGAGCTCTCGCACCTGTATGAAGCCAAGATCAAGAACATGGGCAACGCGGGCCGTAACGGCGGCGAATACTACACGCCGCGCCCGCTGATCCGCGCCATGATTCAAGTCGTGAAGCCGAAGATCGGCGAGAAGGTGTACGACGGCGCCGTCGGCTCGGCGGGCTTCCTGTGCGAAGCCTACGATTACCTGAAGGACAACAAGAACCTGACGACGAAGGACCTGAAAACCCTGCAGGAGCGCACCTTCTACGGCAAGGAAAAGAAAAGCCTCGCCTACGTGATCGCCATCATGAACATGATCCTGCATGGGATTGAGGCGCCCAACATCATCCACACCAACACGCTGGGCGAAAACATCAACGACATCCAGGAAAAAGACCGCGTCGATGTCATTCTCGCCAACCCGCCCTTTGGCGGCAAGGAGAGGAAGGAAGTGCAGCAGAACTTCCCCATCAAGACGGGCGAAACCGCGTTCCTGTTTTTGCAGCACTTCATCAAAATGCTCAAGGCCGGTGGACGCGCGGGTATCGTCATCAAGAACACGTTTCTGTCCAACACCGACAATGCCTCGGTGAGTTTGCGGAAATTGTTGCTGGAAAGCTGCAATCTGCACACCGTGCTCGATTGCCCCGGCGGCACGTTTCAGGGCGCGGGTGTGAAAACGGTGGTGCTGTTTTTCGAGAAAGGCAGCAAGACGAGGAAGGTTTGGTATTACCAGTTGAAGCCGGGACGTAATCTGGGCAAGACCAATCCGCTGAACGATGAGGACATGGCGGATTTTTTGCAGCAGCAGAAGGGATTTGCGGATTCTGCGAATTCTTGGTCGGTGGATTTGGCGGGGATTGATACGGGGACGTTTGATTTGTCGGTGAAGAATCCGAATGGTGGGGATGAAGTTGCGTTGCGCAGTCCGCAGGAAATCATGGATGAGATTGTGGCGCTGGATGCGGAGAGTGCGGAAGTGTTGGCGGCGATTCGGGAGTTGGTGTGAAGGCTGGCTGGCACCGCGTGAAGCTTGGCGATATTTGTGGATTCGACAAAGCGCAGGCCATTCACAAGGGTTTGCCGTATGTCGGACTTGAAAATATCGAATCCAATACCGGGACATACATAGGCGCACTGGAACCACAATCCGTACGCAGTTCTACGTTTCGGTTTTCGCCACGCCACGTACTTTATGGCCGGCTGCGGCCATACCTCAACAAAGTTCTTCTGCCCGATTTCGACGGGCATTGTTCCACTGAGATTTTTCCGATCTTGCCGAGCAAAAGCGTTTCGCGCGAGTTTCTCTTTTACTGGCTGACAAGCGATACGACTGTTCAAGCCATCAATGGGACTGCAACCGGTGCGCGTATGCCGCGTGCCAATATGAATGCCGTCTTGGAATTCGCGTTGGCAGTGCCATCGCTGGGCGACCAACAGCGCATCGTCGCCATCCTCGACGAAGCGTTTGACGGCATCGCCACCGCCAAAGCCAACGCCGAAAAG
>JBDTPE010000189.1:0-5701 GCA_039932875.1 Betaproteobacteria bacterium
GGAAAAAGGCGAATCACATACATACATGCTGCGAACAGAAGTCGCAACAGCCAAGTCAGTGTTCAATGCTTTGAAATGCCGCTCGACGGACCGATCAACCGACTGGTCCACCCATATGTCGAACTCCTCTTTGGTGGGAGGCGACGACGGCAATGTCAATCGAAACTCAACTTGCCTAGTCTCTTCATCAATGGCAAACACTTCTTGCCTAAAAAGCTGATAGCAAAACAATTGCTCTTTACGACCAAATGAAAGTTCTATGTTGCGGCGAGGCTCCAATGATGCGTCAACATGGAATTCATTGCCTATGCGGGAAATCGAACGAATTTGCAAAGCGCGTTCATATACATTCCGGATATTTTCCTGGAGGGATTTACGGAAGATAGCGTCGCCGCCACGGATTGGAAGTTCCTTTGGGGGCTCAAAGTAGAGACTAGAAGGTAGAAACTTGACATAGTTTGCGACGACCAAGGGCCGCGCCCACAAAAAAAACGAATGGCGGCAGTGAGCGCCTTCCGATCAATAGCCTCTTCAGTATGAGCGCCGTTAAATGTTGCAAACGCCTTTGCCATGTCGGACGGGACGACAGTGAGTTCGAACAATGGATCAGTGAGCACGACACGATCGAGATATAAAGCCGTCTGCCGGAGTCTCGACTCATTGCGAAAAGTGGTACCGCCATATAGGCAAAGTCTTCCATCCGCGTCGCGAATTTCCGACCCAATGTCAGGAAGTTTTCTAACGCAATGATTCCGGTAGGCCGCAAGCTCATTTCGCAGTTCGTCCTCCGGAGTTGAGGCGAAGGAGTTGCGATGAAGTGTGGTGTCAAACAACAAGCTTTCATTCAAGAATTCGTAGACGATGTTTCCCATCGGCGCTCCCTTCGCATCTCGTTATGAAACACACAAAACACACACCACACAATCGCGTCGGCACGGCTGAAACTTGGTTACATTCAAAGAGTGACAAAAGGTCGACGCGGTCTTTTTTGTCGAGCTCAGAAATTTGAGACTCGTATACCGTCAGTCGGCGATTGCCGCGATTACGTTTGGTGTGGACTGGGTTGCCATGACAGTTGCGAACCGTTCACCAATTTCCACTGATCTACCTGTTCGAGACAAAAGCGGTGGAGTAATCGGGGACGCCTTTCACATACTTGACTGCGCCATTAAGCGTTGGGAGTGCTGCCCGCAGCATTTTGATAGAAGCTGCCGCCAACGGAAAAACTGTAAGCAGCTAACGTCGACTGATCAAAAACAAGATTGCCCGCTTTGCCGGCGCCCCGCAGAATAAAAATTTGTCAAAAAATAGAATCGGAAAATATTTCTCCGTGCATATCATGCCGCGAATTCGTTATCTCCCAACAAACAGAAGATGCTGTCGCGTCTGACTAGCTGAGGGAGTTTATTGCTGGGCAAAGTATTTTTCTCAGCCAGGTGCAAAAGAGAATGAAAGAACGAGGGGCTTGCTTGCAAAAGAGTGCGTGACTTCCACAGAAGCCTCTAAAAAGGCCAAGCCATCGTTACGGCGAACGCAAAAAGGCGAAGAGTCGACAACTCCGATTAACTTGCTAGGGGCAACGGGGTTGCCATAAGCATCGATTTCCGCCGACCACGTAACTTCAATTGCCTGGCCCTTTCCGTCGAAAACCTCAACCTTGCTAACGTACGCTTTTCTCTTAGCCTTGTTGAATAGAGTTGTCTGCAGCACGCACATTCTATGGTCATGTACCAGCAGTTGGGGGTTGCTCAACTCACCGGCAACGAGGATTTCGTCGCCCTTCATTTCTACTTGAAGTCTCTTTGCCAATCGGTAGCTGGCGTTTGCAACATATAAGGCTCCACAAGATAGAAAGAGCGCTATCCAAGGTGCGACGCTACCTGCAATTTCTTGTGCTACTTTCCACATTATTAGCTAATCCCTAACTCCATTCGACGCACTTTAGTGTCACATGCAACGCCGTTTGCTTGTTGCGCTGCATAACCGCAGTAACCGCCGACACACTGAAGTTCCTGTCGATCCATCAATCGAAGCATAAATCTGTCCCTGCCGGCGAAATTGCCGGCGAAAGGCAATTCATCATCATTGGAAGCCCGGCCGGCCACGCAAAGCATCCGGATATGTTCACGCGGAGAGTCTGCCGCTCACTATGAGCGACTCAAGCGGTCGGGCTCGCGCTCTGACAGCCTTTCTGGCTTATCCTTTTGCGCTTGTTTGAATCGATTACTTACGAAAAAAATGATATTCATTACTATCAATTAGTTAAATACAAGTTTGTCTAACATGTTTGACTAAATACATTTACTTTGAGAATATGACGCATGGCTATGGTAGCTACAGATATTGGCTTGTTGGGCGCATCTATTAGGATGCGCCGAGAAGCTCTTGGGCTCACACAAGGGCGGCTGGCGTCGCTGGCTTCTTTGTCGCGTGCGACCATAAATGATCTGGAAAATGGAGCAGTAAATGATCTCGGCGTTAACAAGGTTCTGCGTCTGCTGAATGTGCTGGGCGTCGCTCTCAAATTGGAGCCTAAGACGGGCAAAGTAGGTCACGCGCTCGGCAACGCTCTCAAGGTCGCGGCAAAATCCGCGAGCGTGAGTTATAAAACGGAATTGCCTGCAGATCAGTTAGGGCTTGCGCTCAGGACAGGCAAGGTACCGGAACAGTTTAGAGCTCATATTTCGACCTTGCTCGATGAAGCTCCAATTCCTGTCCTGGTGAGGGCAATTGAAGAGGCGTTTAAGTCGAATGTACCGAAGTCGGCCTGGCGCAATGTCGCCAAGTGGGCTACAGACTTCAAATCCACGCGAGACGTCTGGCATTGATGAGACATATCAACTCAGACGCCACCGCCGTATGGCAGACGTTGTTTTCCAAAGCGCTTGTCTTGATCGACGAAGTCGAGACTCGGACCGGTGCCGCGCTTTTCTGGACGTTTGGCGGCGGCACGGTACTGATGTTGCGTCACAACCATCGACAGAGCAAAGACATCGACATATTCGTTCCCGACCCACAGAGTCTTGGCTTTATGAGTCCGCGGCTCAATGAAATCGCAGAAAGTCTGACGACGGAATATGAGGAAACAGCGGGACATCTAAAGTTGTATTTTGCGGAGGGCGAAATCGACTTCGTGGCGTCACCCAACTTAACCTCACCAGGCTACGAGTCCGAGACTATCCAGAAGCGCTCAATCAAGCTCGAAACGGATGTTGAGATCATCGCGAAAAAAATGTGGCACCGCGGCGATCAGATTAAAGCGCGAGATCTATTCGATCTGAGTTTGGTGATTGAACAGGCGGAGAACGATCTAAGGTGCGCCGAGAAATTCCTGATAAGACATCGAGCAACATTCCTGAGGCAACTCACCGAAAGAGAATCAATTTTACGGGTCCAATTCGGCGAGATTGATACATTGCAATATCAACCCTCGTACGATCACTGCGTCACGCAGGTTACGGCTTTTTTGCGGTCCCTGTCTGAGCCCGGCTAACGACCGAAGTGGAAAATTTGGTCCGGGACAGTCTAGCGCTGACCAAACAACGACTCATTGCCATCATATGAACCTGAGGGTCCACCCACTGAGAAGCTCAAGCGAGCGATTTCCTGAGCCTGACATTTCGCGCGCTCCCAGCATTTCTGCTCACGGAGTCTTGTGGGAGATTAGGTGAGATACACAAAAAAATGGTACCTTACGAATAGTGCAATAGTCAGATGAGCAGTTTGTCCACCACAACGATAAGCGAAATCAAAATTGCCAACCTGACATATTATGTTTTTTTCGAGTGATCTTGTGGCAGGAATTGATTTTAATCGGCTCTAGAAAAGATTATAAAGATCAGCGTCTTAGAGTGTTTTGACACCAATTTTAGACGACTGGAATCGCTTTAAGCAATATCAAAACGATGTCAATAAATACCCTCCGAAGGTAGAAGTCGCACGTTCGAATCGTGTCGGGCGCGCCATCAAATCAAGTACTTAGCTATTTGACAAAAATCCCATTTGGTCACGGTGACCAAACTGTGACTAAAACGTGACCAAGACGGTTGCATGCCCCGCCCCGGCCGCCTGAAATTCACGAAATTTGACGACTAGCCGCCGTGACTTAAGTTACCTAGTTGCCGCCAGCCAAAACCCTGTTACGCATCTCGATCCCCAGTCTGGGCTTTTGATGATGGAGAAGACTAACCTGCTCGTCTGTTTCGCGCATTTTGCAATCCCCAAAAACACGGCCGGGCAACGCTCAACCTCGACCATCGTATCGGCATTAATACTTCCGAAGGCTTGACCCGTTGATTTTGCGCTACTTGAGGCCAAAAGGGCTGCTAATTTCCATCGGTGATCGTGCCACGGTCGGCAATATCTTCCCCGGCTATATCAGGCAATTAATCTGCGATATGTGGCCCGACTCGTGAGCGGAAAACCGGCAGCACATATGGCGGAAATCAGCAAACTTATCACAAATAGACAAGTTCATAAGCGGGGGGGAGGTCGTTCTGGACGACCATGACAGGGCATCAGGATGCGCTTCCCCCATGGCAATGGAGATCCGGCGTCCGTGCCAGCGCTCAGCGCCTTTTAGCGACTTTGAACTTCTTGATCGGGCCTTTGTATTGCGCCACTTCGTTGTCGCAGGTGAGCAAGGTAATTCCCTCCGCAATTGCCTGTGCCACCAACATTCGGTCAAACGGATCCTTGTGGATGGGTGGCAATGTCGCGGTGGCCGCAGCATGCAGGCTGGACACCACGATCTCCTGGTATCCGTTATCAAACAGTGCTCGCCGCAAGACCTGAGGGTCTACCTGAAAGTCCGCCCGTCCGAGGCCATGCTTAATGCTGATTTCCCACAAGCTTGCTGCGCTGAAAAATATGTCGTTGGTCGGGTCTTCGATGAGTTTCTTGGCCGGCAGTGGCAGCGCCGGCATGCCGGCCGCCGCCCAAAGCAGCAGGTGCGTGTCCAGCAGATATTTCATTTCTGTCCTGTGAACAACTGCTCTATTTCCTGGCGGCCCAACTGATCGAAATCGGCGGGCACACTGATTGCGCCGGCGAGGAAACCAATCCGGCGGGGCTCGGCACGGCGCGTAATACGCGTGACGGTAACCAGCGGATCGCCCGCTTTTGCGATCACGAACGAGTCGCCCGCGACTGCTTGGTCAATCAATTTCGACAGATGGGTTTTCGCCTCGTGAATGTTGACAGTGCGCATGCGCGGCTCTGGTGAACTAACTGGCATTAGTTTATCACGCGCGCAGCCGGACAATGTGAAATTAACCCCCGCTTGGATCAGCAAATGCCGACAGTGTGCGACTAATCACTCTGACGGCCTAGTGGAAACGACTATGAAAGCCGCAGATACATATACGGGAGTGTGGGGCAAGACCGGGGCTGAGGGTGACCTGACAAGATCGGTTGGCAACACTGGGGCGCATCATGAATCCCAGATAATGAAGTTGGATCATTCGACTTCATTGTAAGAAACGGCTTGACGGTTACTGGCCGCGTTTTACCCAACTCACGCACGAGCCGAATCTCTCACCCTGCATTACATGCAGTGCCTAAGCCAACGGGACCGAGAAAAAAGCATTTGGAAGACTTGCGCGCAACCAGTATGTATCGCTATGCGGATTTCTTGTCTGCCATGCTGTTAATGGATTTCAGCTTTGGCCGCACTTGCGCTACGTACTCGGGTACCCAGCGT
>JBDTPE010000190.1:0-5693 GCA_039932875.1 Betaproteobacteria bacterium
GCGTCCTCTGCGAGCTTCACATCGGGATTGAGCACCAGATGAAAATCGGACTCGCTGCTGCGTGCGATGGCGAGATTATTGGCACGACCGTAACCGATATTGCCGTGGCCGGCGATGCAGGCCGCCTCAATCCAGCTGAACTCGCTGCAGGCACCGGCGAGCAGCGCGCTGAACACGGAAAGCTTTGTGTCTGCCTGATTGTCGACCAGAAAAATATTCGCGCGTCGCATCGTGTCCGCATGCCGGGCATGCGCGAGTGCGGCGACCAATGTTTCAAGCGTTGTTTTCAGCCACGCAGCATCAGGGAAATAGACAACGATGGAAACGGACAGCGTCGGTGAGTGTGCGATGCCGGTCGGCTCAGACATTTTCAAATTGCAGGCGATGCAGACTGGCATAAACACCGGCCTGGGCAGAAAGCTCAGCGTGCGAGCCAATTTCCAAAATCTTACCGTGACCCATCACCACGATCCGGTCGGCATTTTCAATCGTCGACAGCCGGTGCGCAACGACGATGGTGGTGCGTCCACGCATTAGCGTCAGCAATGCCGCCTGTACCTGGCGTTCGGATTCGCTGTCGAGTGCAGAGGTCGCCTCATCGAGCAAGAGTATCGGCGCATTCTTGATCAGCGCACGCGCAATCGCCAATCGCTGCCGTTGCCCGCCAGAGAGCAGCGCGCCGTTTTCACCGATGATGGTATCGAAGCCTTGCGGCAGAGCACGGATGAAGTCAAGACAGTGCGCAGCAACGGCAGCATCCTCAATTTCCTGCGGCGTCGAGGTTCCCTGTTTGCCATAGGCGATGTTTGCCGACACCGTATCGTTAAACAACACTACATCCTGACTGACCAGTGCAATCTGGCGGCGCAGGTCGGTGAGCTTGATATCGTCGAGCGCATGACCGTCGAGCGTAATGCGGCCTGCCGTGGGCAGAAAGAAACGCGGCACTAGATTAATGAGACTGGTTTTGCCCCCGCCGGAGGACCCGACCAGCGCAATCGTTTCGCCGGGCGCAATCGCCAGCGAAACGTTGTCCAGTGCTGGCACCGGCTGGCTGGCGTACTGCAGACTGACGCTCTCGAAATTCAGCCGTCCTTCGGCGCGCAACATGGCGATGCTGCCGTGATCCTGTTCGGCCTCGGCGTCGATAAGCCCGAACACGCTTTCTGCAGCGGCAAGTCCACGCTGCATCTGCTCGCTGACGCCGGATAGGCCCTTGATCTGCGGTACCAGCGCACCTGCCGATACGATGTAAGCCACGAATCCTGAAACCTCCATGCCGGTGCCGTATTGCGGGCTGGCCGCAAGATAGACAACCAGCGCGATGGCCATCGACACGATTAGATGCGTGAACGGTGTGGATGCCGCGGCGGCGAGCGCATGACGCATGGCGTTGCGGCGGATACGGTTGGCGGCGGCGTCGAAACGCTTGGTCTCGAACGCGGCGCCCTCAAAAATCTTGATCACCTTCTGGCTGCGAATCGATTCTTCCAGCACGTCGTTCAGCGCACCCCAGGACTGCTGGCTGTCGCGGCTGATACTGCGAATACGTTTGCCGAACACGTTGATGATCCAGCCCAGGATCGGCACGGTGGCAAAAATGATGATGGTGAGTTTCCAGTTGATCAGGAACATCGTCACCAGCAATACCACCAACGTTACACCGCCGCGTACCAAGCTGTTGAGGGCGGTGGTCGCGGCCAGTTGCAGGCCATACACGTCGTTGGAAATTTTCGACATCAGCGTGCCGGTAGTCGACTGATGAAAGAACGGAATCGGCAAGCGAATCAGTCGCTGGAACATCTGATTACGGAAATCCAGAATGACTTTATGGCCCACCCACTGCATGCCGTAGCCGGCAACGAAGTGCGACAAACCGCTGATAAAAAATATTAACACGATGCCCAGCGCCGCCCAGATCGGCCCATACCCACCGCGGTCAACGAACAAATCCTCGAGCATGTTTTTAAGGAACCAGGCGAACGACGCTTCCGCTGCGCCGCCGATGGCCATCGCCAGTATGCTGCCCGCGAACGCCATGCGGTACGGCACAACGTGGCTCAGCAGCCGTGCGTAAAGATTTTTTGAATCAACGACCATGGCTAGCAATCAATGGCGAGCGATCAACGCTCAAATCGTGCGCCGGAAATAATCGATGGTTGCTTTCAATCCATCTTCCAGGGTCACTTTGGGCTCCCACTTCAATGCGCTCTTGGCGAACGAAATATCGGGACAGCGCTGTTTGGGGTCGTCCTGCGGCAGTGGTTTGAAGCAAAGTTTGGATTTTGAAGCGGTGAGGGTAATGATGCGTTCTGCCAATTCCAGCATCGTCACCTCGACCGGATTGCCGATATTCACCGGCCCGGTGATATTTGCAGGTGATTGCATCATTCTCAACATCGCCTCGATCAAATCATCCACATAGCAAAAGCTACGCGTCTGTTCGCCACTTCCGTAAACCGTGATGTCTTCACCGCGCAGGGCTTGCACAATAAAGTTGCTGACCACTCGCCCGTCATTGGGATGCATGCGCGGGCCGTAGGTATTGAAAATGCGTACCACCTTGATGGCGAGCTGATGCTGACGGTGGTAATCGAAAAACAGCGTCTCTGCGCAGCGCTTGCCTTCGTCATAACAACTGCGCGGGCCGATTGGATTCACCTTTCCCCAGTAATCCTCGGTCTGTGGATGTACCTCGGGGTCGCCATACACTTCCGAAGTGGATGCCTGCAGAATGGTGGCACGCGTGCGCTTGGCGAGTCCCAGCATATTGATCGCGCCGTGCACGCTGGTTTTGGTGGTCTGCACCGGGTCATGCTGGTAATGAATCGGGCTGGCGGGGCAGGCGAGGTTATAGATCGCATTGACTTCGACATACAGTGGAAAGGTGATGTCGTGACGCATCAATTCAAAGGCCGGGCTTTTTTGCAGGTGCGCGATATTGGCCTTGCTGCCGGTGAAAAAATTATCCACACACAACACATCCGCGCCACTGGCGATCAGCCGATCACACAGATGCGAGCCCAGAAAGCCGGCCCCCCCCGTTACCAATACTTTTTCCATGGTCCAGCTTTCGTTCAATTGAGATCAACACGCGCCAGCATCGCCTGTGGGCGGTTATGGCGGAAGCAGCCATTTTACCGCCACCCACTGGGCATTCACGCTTTCATCGACTGATTGACGGCAGCCGTCTGCCCGTCGCGGGTCGTCAATCTGAAGCGAAGGCTTTGGTGAGCTTCACCATCAGCGTTCCTGTAGTTTCGTGCGTGTGGTTTTGGGTCACGACATAACCATGCTTGGCATAAAGGCGGATGAGCTTCAAATTAGTCCCGGAAGTCCAGGTGGCCGTCTCGCTCAGTAAAAGCCGCTTCATCCACTGCTCACCGTGAATCAGGAGTCGGCTGGCAACGGTCTGGCGTCTCACAGCCGGTTCTATGTAGGTGGTCGCAAACAATCCGAACCGACGATTCGGGTCCTCCAACTCCACCCGAACAATCGTATGCCCGAGGATTTTTTCATCCTTGCCTACCGCCAGAAACACGGCGCCGGTGCAGGTATCAGGATCGAGATGCCATCTGACCCGCTGCTGTAACCACTCCAAGCTGTACAAGGCGGTACCGACCGCCTCGCCTTCGACCTCGATGAGCGTTTGGCGCATGCGCTGGGCGACCAGCGCAACCTCGGTGGCGGAGGCGGCATTGATCTCGCGTATCGACATACCATCACCAGCCAGGTGATCCTGTGATTGCTGTTGCAATTGCCAACTCCAATAGTAAACGCCACATGGCGATGCGAATGCGCGCAACATAGCAGATTCGCCACCCTTGCGTCGGGATGGCGGGAAGCGGTAGATCATAGGAGCAAGTGATATATTTCAGCGCAGCCCGTTCGGCAGATCATCAGCCGAGTGCGCCTACAAAAAAATCTGTGCAACTTGTAATGCAGGTCAGCACGCTACCCGGAGAGACCAATGGCAATACTTCAATTGACCGACGAACAGATCCGCACCTGGAGCCGGACGCAAAAAGACCAGTGGTGGTTGAGCAACGTTTTTCGTGGCGACATGCCACAACTGACCATGCGTTCTGCGGCGACCGGTTTTCTGCTTGGTGGCGTGTTGGCTGCGACGGCGCTCTACATCGCCGGCAAGACCGGCATCACCATTGGCGTGGGGCTCACCTCGGTCATCCTTGCGTTTGCGCTGTTTCGGATTCTGAGTGCTGCAGGACTCGCACAGGATTTCACCATCCTCGAGAACAACTGCACCCAGTCAATCGCTACTGCAGCTGGCTACATGGTCGCGCCGATGATTTCCAGCCTCGCCGCCTACATGCTGGTTACCGGCCGCATTATTCCCTGGTGGCAAATGATCATCTGGATGAGTGTGGT
The DNA here is from genome assembly GCA_039932875.1 of Betaproteobacteria bacterium. Lineage (GTDB taxonomy): Bacteria > Pseudomonadota > Gammaproteobacteria > Burkholderiales > Usitatibacteraceae > UKL13-2. Next base: position 4,390 of record JBDTPE010000190.1, read on the forward strand.
GTCGATCATCGGCGTGTTGATCGCCTTTCCGATGAAACGTCGTTTCATCAACGAAGAACAGATGCCGTTTCCAGAGGGCCGTGCTTGCGGTGTCGTGCTCGACGCGCTCTACACCGGCTCAGCCAGCGCCGGCATGTTCAAGGCCAAATTGCTGGGCTGGGTCTCACTGGGTACCGGCGCTTACCAGTTCATCGTCAGTGACGGCTGGATGAATCTGCTGCAGTTCAAAATTCTGCGCATGGACAAATGGATGGGAATGAAAGAGCCCTGGACCCTGCACGAGCGGCTCGATAGCTACTACTACGCCGCCAGCAGCTACATCCCGAGGATTCTCGGTACCGATATACGTCAATTGGGCCTGCGCCTGACGCTGGATGCAGCGATGCTCGGTGTCGGTGGCCTGATGGGGGTGGCAATTGCCACCAGCTGTCTGCTGGGTGGGTTCATCAATTTCGTCATACTCGCGCCAATCATGATTGAGCACGGCGATATCGTGCAACGCATCGCGCCCAATGGCGCGGCTGTCGCCATTTCACGCGCCGAGATCGTCAATCAATGGTCGCTGTGGTGGGGTGTGACAATGATGGTGGTCGGCTCCTTGGTCAGTCTGCTTGGCCGGCCCGAACTCATCACCAGCGCCTTCAAATCCATTCGCGGCAAAAAGGAAGACAAGGGCGCAGATGTACTCGGGCATATCGAATTTCCATTGTGGATTTCGGCGGTCGGCGTCCCCTTGTTCAGCGTGCTGGGCGCATGGGTTACCCATGAATTTTTTGGCGTGCCGTGGCTACTGGCGTTTATCTCGTTGCCGCTGATTTTCGTGCTGAGCATCATCTGCGCAAACTCGATGGCGCTTACGTCCTGGACGCCTACCGGAGCGCTGAGCAAAATCACCCAGTTCAGCATGGGCGCTATCGATCGCACCAATCCGGCGAACAATCTCATTCCCGCCGGTATGACGGCTGAGATCGCGGCGAATGCGTCGAATCTGCTATCCGATATCAAGCCCGGCTATATGCTAGGTGGCAAACCGCGTCAGCAGGCCATCGGCCACGTCATCGGCATTTTTTCGGGCGCCGTGTGTTGTGTGCCATTGTTCTTCCTGTTGTTTTTACCGCCCGATGCCAACGGCGTGCGTTCACCCGCGACCATCGTTTCCGAACAGTTCGCCATGCCCGCAGCGCTGCAGTGGAAAGGCGTCGCTGAACTCATCACCAAAGGTGTCGGTTCACTACCCGCATCGGCAATCGCGGCGATGGTGGTGGCAGCGGTATGTGCTGCAGCCATTGAGATCGCCAAGATCG
>JBDTPE010000191.1:0-5691 GCA_039932875.1 Betaproteobacteria bacterium
CATAGGTCGACTTGGCCTCGGCAACGCAAGCACGTCGCTGTACAGTTGGGCCGTTGTTGCATTCACGCAACCATTCCTTGTAGGCGCCGCCGGCTTCACGAATGGCTGTGTTGTACTTTTGCTGCGGTGTCACGTCTTCCATCTCGCCCTTCGCGAGTGCCTGATCATCGTTGTTTGACGACGCTGAGACCATGCTGGCGCTGGCGCCTAGCACCGTAGCAAGTGCCAGTGACTGGAAAAAACGGCTTACAGAGGGAGAGAATTGCTTCATGATCGATGCTCCAGGTAACGGCAATTTTGATGATGACAGCGAATAATTCGCTGCCAGTATATTCAACGCTATTACTGCACAATACGAGGCCGATGGCTGTGAGGCGGATGCCTGCATTTATGTAGGCGAAAGCCTATTAAGATGCCTTCGTACAAAAATAGTTTTCAGACCTTGCGTGGATTGAGGGTGCAGGGAATCGAGTTCACGATAAATGAGAGACTGTCATGAGTCGCAAAGGTCCAGGGTTTGCCGTGTTGTATCGATGGAAATTACACTCAGGCATGGAAGACTCTTTTGTGGAAGCGTGTTCGCGCGTTTCTGCGCTCCTACTGAAGCATCGCGGCTCGCTAGGCTCGCGGCTGCATCGAGGGGACGACGGCATTTGGGTCAGCTACGCACAGTGGCCCAGCGCAGCAGCCAGAACAGCGGCGTTTGCTGCCGGACCGGTGGACGCAGAGGCATCTAGCCAAATGCGCGCGGCGATTGCGGAGACGTTTCCGGAAATTGTGCTGGAATCTGTCGCGGATTTCATGGTGGCGACGGACAAGCAGGATGGATAAAAGTCAACTCATTGCGTAGGCCGTGCAACAACATGTGGAACGCCACTTGACGGGCATCTCGGCGGTAAAAACGTTCGAAACCCGCGCCAAATGGCGACTTTCAATTTTTGGCGGTTCTTGCGTCGCCATCTATGGCACTCAGGTCCAGCCACCTGCATTCACGCGTGGCGGGCTGGTGCGTTTAAAATCCCTATTCCCGAAATATTTTTCCAGGCCCAATTGCTCCATGCCAATCAAACTCTTGTCTCAAATTGTCAGCATCTTTGCAGCTAGCCTGCTGACCGTCCACGCGTTCGCCACAACCCCGGCGACGCCAGAAAAAATGAATCAGCTGTATGCGAGCTATTGGGACGAATATCTGGAGGCCAACCCCATCGCGGCGACGTTCAATGGCGACAATCGCTTTAACGACCGCTTTGGCGCGACCACGTCGAACGAAAGCCGGGCGAAGACTAAGGCGTTGGCGGAAAAATATCTGACGCAAACGGCACTGTACGATCCAGCGACGTTGAAAGGTGAGGATCGCATCAGCTACGACCTGCTGCGATACCAGCTCCAGCAAACACTGGACGGGCTGAAGTTTCCGTCACACCTCACGCCGATCAATCAGACTGGCAGCCTTCCGCTGATATTTGCCCAGCTCGGTTCTGGGCGATTGGCACAACCATTTGAGACAGTGAAGGACTACGACAATTGGCTGGCGCGCGCGGGCGGGTTCGCGCCTGCCGTGGACGGCATGATCGCAGACATGCAGGAAGGCATCAAGCGTGGCGTGGTGTTACCAAAGGCATTGATCAAGCCGGTGTTGCCGCAATTGGAAAATCTTGGCAGCGCAGATATCGACAAAAGCGTCTATATGGCGCCACTGAAAAAATTCCCGTCGAACTTCACCGAAACCGACAAAGCCCGACTTACCACAGCCTACACGGCCCTGATTCGCGATCAGATCGTGCCTGCCTACCAACGCCTGCTGGTATTCATGCGCGATACCTACTTGCCTGCTGGCCGCGATACCTTGGGGCTCAGTGAGTTGCCGGATGGCAAAGCCTGGTACGCGTTCCGGGCGCGCAGCTCTACGACGACCGACATGACGCCCGAAGCGATACACAGTATCGGACTGGCGGAAGTGGCGCGCATTCGCAAACTGTTTGAAGCTGCCAAGGCTCGCGTTGGATTCAAGGGCTCGCTGAAGGAGTTTTTCGTTCACTTGAATACGGCACCTGAGCAGCGGTTTACCAACCGCGAAGAAATGCAGGCGGCCTATGAAGCTTTGCGTTCGCGCGTTGATGCAAAGGTACCAGCATTCTTTGGCCGCCTCCCCAAAACCAAATTTGAAATTCGGCCGATTGAAGCCTTTCGCGAAGTAAGCGGTCCGCCAGCACAGTATTTTCGAGGCCTGCCCGACGGCACGAGGCCCGGCATCTTCTATTACAACGCTTACAAACCTGAAACTCGCACGCGTTTCACCACCACTGCGTTTTTTGTACACGAGGCAATTCCCGGCCACCATTTCGAGATCAGCCTGGCACAGGAACAAACCAATTTGCCCGCGTTCAGGCGCTTCGGTGGTACCGGCGCCTTCAGTGAAGGTTGGGGCCTCTACTGTGAAATGCTGGGGCAAGAAATGGGGCTATACGACGATCCATGGCAATGGATTGGCCGCCTCTCCGCTGAAGTGTGGCGCGCGGCGCGCCTGGTGATCGACACCGGCGTACACAGCAAAGGCTGGAGCCGCGACCAGTCCATCGCCTATTTCATGGACAACGTGCCGCAGGGCGAAACGGTAGCAGTACAAGAAGTCGAACGCTATATTGCCATGCCCGGTCAGGCACTTAGCTACAAGATTGGCGAACTGAAATTGCGGCAATTGCGAGCGCGCGCCGAAATAGCGCTAGGCGCTAAATTTGATATTCGCGCCTTTCATGAAGAAGTGCTGGTGCATGGCTCAGTGCCGCTGAACGTGCTTGAGGCGGCGGTGGATCGTTGGTTGGCGGCACAGAAAAAATGATGCTTGGCACTGTCGTTTCGGATCAACTCCGGATCAGTTTGGTCCACCGCTGCAGAACTACCGTTGCATAGTCGGAAGCTAAGCGTCTTTCATTGTTGCAGCGCTCGGCATCGCACTCATTCAGGCGCAGTCACACCCATCTGCGCTTTGACCGCAGCACGCCAACGTAGGAGCCCGATCGCATACCAGACATAGTAGCCCGCCATCGTGCCAAAGATGATCAACGTTAGGGGGCTTCGACCAAAATCCTGGGTGGCCAAGCGTGCCTCTGCTCCAGTTAGCGCCATCAATTGCACCGCGCGGAATACCAAACGCGCAATGAATATCACCGAGATTAAGATGCCGATATGCGCGTTTGGTGTGTAGAAATAACCGGCGTCGGTCTTCTCGAATTTCGTCAAGCGCAGCCCCCACACCGCAAGACCAATGCCCACAACAAGTCCAGTCAAGAGTGCGGCGAGCGCAAGTGGCGAAGTTATCGCGCCGAGGCCTAACAATAAGATTAGCAGCGGAAACAGAATTGCCGCGCCCCAATGTCGCCAGGCGCGCGATTGCTGTCGCCCGATCAAACGGCGTATCCGCGAGTACAAACGCCAAACGACTAGCAGTCCGATGGCGATCCAGATCATTGTTGATGTCGTTGTCATTGTTTTCCAGTTTTCAGATGGCCGTTTGATCGCAAGTCTCAATTCTTTTCGATTTGCAGTCAAACTAGATTTATTGTATTTGGCTCACGTTTTGGCGACAACCCGTACTACCCCTCAGCCAAACCGTAACACTTTGGAAAAATACGTATAGACAGTCGCAATGCGCCGCAGATGCCGCGACTCGGGATGGGCCAATATCCAGATATCGATGCCGCACTCATCCAGTATCGGCGTCAATGGTTGCAGGCTTGGGTCATTCTTGGCTCTGAACGTTGACAACATGCCGACGCCCAATCCGCAACGCACGGCTTCACCCAGCGCGAGCAAGCTGCCGAGGTAATAGCGTGGCATCACCTTGGGATAGTTCTTCTTACGCCATCTCAGCGCAGGGTGGTCCGGCATGGTTTCATCGAGCACGATCCAGTCATAGGCGTTCGGGTCTTTTTCGCGGCCTTTGGCCTCATATAACGCTTTAGAGACATACAGGGCAAACTGCGCGCGGCCAAGGTGGTGGCCGACCAAGTGTTCCGGTGGCTTCGACGTTCCGCGGATGGCGATATCGGCATCGCGCTTGGACAGATTGGCAACGTCATTGGAGGCCAACAGCTCCAGTCGCAATCGCGGATGCAGCGCAGCGAGTTCGGCGAGTTTGGGGATCACCATACCCTGCAAGATGGAATCGGTGGTCGTTAGCCGCACGACGCCGCTGACCTCATCCTGACTGGCTTGCGAAGCGGCGCGAGCGGCATCGAGTTCAGTTTCGATTCTCTCCGCGTGGGCGACGATACTCAGTGCGATATCGTTGGCCAGATAGCCAGATCGCGATCGTGTAAACAGCGTCTGCCCCAACTGCTTTTCGATGCGCTGCACAGTGCGGAACACCGTGGACGCATTGGCCGCCAGCCGTTTGCCGGCTTCAGCGAGATTACCGCCGCGTGTAAGTGCCAGCAGGACTTCGAGGTCGCTTGCGGTAAGTTGGTATTGCGTGGATGCATTTATCATTTGCGGATACGCCTATTTTCATTGCGTTGTTGCAATCATATAGTTCGTTCATTCCAAACGCAACTGCGGGAATGCAATGAAAACTTCAACAGACAAGTGTGCAGACAAGTGCGGAAAAACAACCCTGGTCACCAGCGATTGGCTGGTGCGCTGCGAGGGTGGTGCCGGTTCAGCAAATAGCGAAGTCGCGCAGCCGCTTCGTTCGAACTTTTCCAAGGAACAAATCATGAAAAAATTCTTCCAATTTATGAAAAAGCAGGAAGTGGCACTCGCCGTCGCACTGATGTGGATGGTGGGCTGGGCCGGCTTCGCGATGACGGAAGCGTTCAACCATATTGCGTGATGGCAAAGCCTGGGCGGTGGCGATTGCGATCAACGCCGCCCGCTTGTCATGGCATCAAATAAATCGCTCAAAATCCTCGCCCAGAATGGTCTGCCATCGCCTTTCTTTTCGTTGGGGTCAGGTACCGCATTCATTTCCGAAAGTGAAAATTCCCACATTTCACGCGAATCCTCAGGCAGGATTTTCCCGTCTGGCAGAAAGCAAATACCGATCTCGTCGTCATACACGATCAGGCCCAGTGTTGCCGCTGCTGTGACAGCGTAAGAAATCTGCCGGGTGCTGTCGTCGTCGGGTAGCGACATCCGGTACACGGCTGACTTACATTCGGTGCTGCCTTTACGCGGGTCACTGCCATAGAAGGCCTTTACGCCGCCAGCGGGCCGCTTGTTGGAAGGCTCACCTTCGTAGCGCTCGACCAGCAGACTGCCAAACTCACTTAGCGTCGAATTCCAGGTGTCGCTCAGTTGACTCAAGCGCTCCATTGTTGCAGCCGCCTCTTTATCGGTTGCAGGCATGGGCGCGTGTCTGGCCGGGTCCCAAATACAAATTTCGTAGCTCATGGATGTCGCTGCTTTCTATGCAGAAGCACCGCCGCACGTCATCCATGCTTCAGTGAGTTGGAAAATATCCCGGTGCGTGTCCAGCACACATCTTCACTTTGCAGTCCACGAGTCCTTCAACGTGACAGCACGATTGAATTTAGGCACGCCGGGCACGGAGTCGACGCGATCCGCAACAAAGTAGCCGTGACGCTCAAACTGAAAGCGATCTTCCGGCATGGCGTCCTTGAGCGATTTTTCGAGGTAAGCGGTGATGGTGCGTTTTGAATCCGGGTTGAGGTCATCCAGATAGTTGCCGCT
>JBDTPE010000192.1:0-5688 GCA_039932875.1 Betaproteobacteria bacterium
GACGACGGTTCAGAAGTCGATGACTAATTGACGGGAACAAGGCGAATTCCCAGTTCTCGCCGCCGCGCGCACCTACGCACACATGGCGCAGCGCGTCAGTCTCGCGTCAGCGACGGAGCGTACTGTCAAGGTTCAAGTTCGATTTCACCGCTCTGGTCCGGGCCAGACAATGTCCCTGTCTTGATACTCCCGATGCGTCGATCAGACGATTTCCGCTGCCATTGCGGGCTCTTGTTTGTACGTTGAACAACACGATGCGGTCCCGGCCACCATCAGTTGCGTGTTCACGAGCACACTCACCTACGAAAAGAGGCAATCAGAATGGAAGAAAATGCGACAGCAGGGAAGCCATCCGCGCCTAGTTTTGACCGCGGCACGCCATTCGCCGACATGCGGCCAAATCAGAAGACGCTGTTTATTCTGAAAGTGATGCTTTGTGTGGTCTCGTTCGGCTTCATTTTTCCGAATGTGATGACCAGCTAAGAAAGGATTGCCAAAGAGGCAATCCTAGTCGATCGAAATCCCCACCACATCGACGACCGGTCGTTCAACGCGCAACGGCAGCTTCAGTACCGACGTGTCCGATGGCTGGTTGGCGATGGTGAAGGCGCCCGATGCGGGGTCCTTGATCACCAGCGAGGTACTGCCGCCGCCATCGAGGTTTATGGCATTGCGTGCGCCGAACTGAATGAGAACATTCGCCAGTTCTGTCAAGGTCACGCCGCGGCTATGCGGCTCCTGGCGGCCATCGACGGCGATGAGATAGAGCGTCCGCGCGTCCGCGCTCAAGCCCACAGCACTGCGTGGATGACGCAGCTCATCATTGGCGGGTGGTGTCACCATGCCGTTTTTGAGCATCATGGCACTGCCACTGACGGCGAACTGCGTGTCGGTCGGCAATACGTCCAGCGCATCCACCAGCGTCACCGTTTTGTCGCGATGCACGACCATTGTCGCGCGGAAGCGGGCGGTTTTGGGCTCGCCGTATAGCTTGCCTTTTGAATAGTGCCAACCTTCCGGCCAGGCACAATTGCCGACGAAATAGTGAACCTTTTGCCCGGCGATTTCGCGCACGGTGGGTGCAGCAAAGAAGCTGGCGTTGATGGTGATATCGAAATTATGTTTGCGCGCGACCTGGCTGGTGGTGTCAAGCTGGCCCACACACGGGCCGGCACCATCAGGATCGCGGTCGTCGGCCAGTGCCACGGCAACACGTACACGTGGATCGGCAAGATTTACTTTCACCAGCACACCTGCGACCGGACCGGGCAAATTGAAGCGTTCGACGGTATACGGTAACGGCAGGACTGGACTGGAAAGTGGTACCGCGATAACGGGGGCGAGATCGCGGGTCGTCGCGCAGCCAGCGATCACAAGGAGCGTCGCCAGAAGGGGTGGTAGTCGATTTTTCATGTGTATAGCTTCGATAAAATATTGGGTTCAACTCCAGTATTGGCGGGCATTTCGAGACGAAAAGCGTTGAAGAGTGGCGTCAAATGGCGATCTGCATCGTTGGGATTTCCTATTTTGAAACTGCACCTAGCCTGCTCTGTGCAATCGCCAGTCGATAAAGCGCAGTCAGGATGCGTTCCTCATACCGGTAATTCGCTGAATATTTTCCGCCATCCGTTTCCGGATCAAAGCCGGGGCCACCGACCAGAAAAATCATGCCGTCTTTCTTGTCGCGGTCAAACACCATCGCTGATGTCAGTCCCCACGCGTCGCCCATGTGACCCTTTGCCTTGAAGCCGCTTTCAACCAGCCTGTCCCCGGAACCCGAACCAGGGACATCCAGAAAATGCTGGTTGCCAAGACCCCAGGCGTTCATGGCGTTTTGATGTCCGCCGTATCCATTGCTGCCATTTTTCAGGTTAGCGTCATAGCGCCATTGTTGCGCGAGCATCAGGTCCACGGATGATTTCTGCAGAATCTGCTTGCCATCGTGCATGCCATCGTTCATCAACATCAGCATAACCCTGCCCAACCCAGCCGCCGATAGTCGGCAATTGCCCTGCGGCCCGAACAATGTGCCATTGGAGCCGATCTTGTAGTCGGCGAACGCGCGCGGGATCGGCGCTTCTGTCACGTAATCATCTACTTGAACAATCCACGGCCCGGCGGGATTCCAGACTTCCTTGCCGTTCACTTCGGTACGTTTGCGGTATAACGTCGCCGTGTTGTCGAGCTCGGCTCTGGAAAAATCTGCGGGATGAAAGCCACCGCGCAAATCCATGGGGTCGAGAATCAGGCGGCGCATAAGGCGATCAAATCGCTCTCCTGTGACGCGCTCCATGATTGTGCCGACCACGCCCCATGGGAAATTGGCGTATTGAAAGTAGGCGCCTGGTTTCGCGTTGGTTGCCCATGCCTGGCCCTTGTCAAACAGTCGCCCGCCTGGCAGTAAGACTTCCTTCAGATCGACATTGAGTTTGGCTTCCCAGTAGTAGCCTGCATCATCGCGCAGCGAAGAGGTATGCGAAAGCAGCATGCGCAAGGTAATCGGATCGTCGGGGAAACGCGGATTGCGCAGCTTGTAACCGAGATACTCGCTGATATCGGTATCCAGCTTTAACTTACCGTCTTCGATCAGCTTCATTACGCCCAGCGTCGTGACGAGTTTGGAAATGGATGCCATGCGATACATCGTCAAATCGTTCGCGAGTCTGCTGTTGGCGGCATTCTTGACGTCTATGTATCGGTGGCCAAACTGCTGTTGATAGACGACCTTGCCGCCGCGCACAGCGAGTACCGATAAGCTTGCCAGCGGATGCGCGGCATCGTTGGCGATAGCCGCGAGTTCTGCATCGAGCGTTGACCACGATGAGGATTCAGTTTGAGCCTGTTTGGGTGTTGTTGGTTGTGCATTCACGCTGCCTCCAGTCAAACCTGAATTCAACACATCGAGCAGTGTTGCCGTTTCCGCGTCGGGCGTGCCGTCGATATTCGTCGGTCGATATTTCATCTGAAAAGCAGCGATGACATTGCGCGTTTCCTTGTCCAGTTGGCCATTGAGCGGTACCAGAAAACCATGCTGTGAAAGATTGCGCTGGAACCATTCCACATCAGGAAGCTGTGCTTCAAAGGCGGGACGCCTGATTGCTACCTGATTCGCGTCGGGCCATTGCACCAAGCCTTCGTCGGCAAGCCGCTTCCATGGAAAACGCGGACCGGGATCGGTCTTTCGCTGCGGTGCGATGTCGCTGTGTGCCAATACCCGGTCAGGCGCAATATCGTGTTCCTTGACGATCTTTTTAACTAGCGAGACGACGGCATCGATTTGCGCCGGCGGGAAATCGAACCACTGCTGACCGTCGGGCGTGCGTGTAGAACCGAGGTTGACAATCTCGATACCGATGGAGCTTGCGTTCAACTGTGTGTTGCCCTTCCAGTAGCTGATGCCCGCGTGATACGCGCGACGACGGTCATCGACCAGTCCATAGATAACCGTCGGCGTGTCGTTGACCAGATAGTGGCTGCTGACCGGGCCGTCCGTGAGCCATTTGAGCGATCCCGGAAACCCGCCCGCGGTGTAGTGGATGATGAGAAACTGCGCGCGGCTGTCCTGACTCTTTGCGGTATAGGTTGTATCGATATATGGTCCGCTGGCGCAGCCAGCCAGCGCCACTAACAACAAGCACAGACAGCGCCTGATCATTTTTTCGTCACTTCAACCGGTGCGGTCAAGACATCAAGCAATGCCGCTGTTTCGGCGTCAGGCACACCATCGAAGCGTGTGTTCCGGTATTTCATCTGGAAAACACTGATGGTTTCCTGCGTGCGCTTGTCGAGATCGCCGTTGCGCGGAACCGCAAACCCGTGCTGGTCGAGTTTTTTCTGGAACCAGGCGACATCCGGCAATTGCTGCTCATAGAATACCTGCCTCAATGCAACCTTGCCTGCGTCCGGCCAGGGAATCAGTCCAGCATCTGCCAGTTGTTTCCATGGGAAGCGCGGTCCTGGATCGGTCTTGCGGCTCGGCGCAATATCGCTGTGGCCCAGAATATGTTCGGGCTTGATGTTGTGTTCCTTGACGACTTTCTTGACCAGTGCGATCACCTGATCCATCTGTGCCTGTGGATAATCAATCCAGACACGTCCGTTTGGCGTATCGCGGAATCCGAGGTTGACAATCTCGATGCCGATGGATGCGGCGTTCAGTTGCGCTGCGCCTTTCCAGTAGCTGACGCCGGCATGGTAGGCGCGTCGGGACTCATCGACCAGCCGATAGATCGTCGGGGGATTGTCGTTGACCAGATAATGGCTGCTCACCGTGCCCTCGGTCAGCAGTTTCAGTGAGGTTGGAAAATCTTCCGCCGTGTAATGAAGTATCAGATATTGCACGCGGCTATCCTGGCTGACGGAATTGTAGGTCCGGTCGATATAGGGCGTGGCACAACCGGACAACAAGCCCAGCAACAGGACGCACAAAAATTTATTCATCAGGTATTCCTTAAAGACTCGCATTGACAATGGATTTGGCGGCAATTCGCGCGGCAGCAACGTGTGCTTCACTGGTCTTGATCCGTAGGTGCGTGGTTTCAGGCAGCGCTGCGCGCATCGATTCTGCAATCATCGGGTGCAGCTCGACAACCCTGCCCGATAGCGTCACCGGACGCGACCCAAAACGCGATATTAACGCCCGAGCCAAACGGGCGAGCTCCTCGCCCGCCTCTGCCAGAATTCTGGCCGCGACAGGATCAGCATCACCGACTGCTGCCACAGCAAGCGCCAGCTTGCCGATTTCACCGCGCGACGTTTCACTACCTGAGCCATAGACGAATTGCCGCATGTGTGCCCAGTCGCTGCCGCCGACGCGCCGAAATATTTCCTGTGCCAACGGTGAATCGCGCCAGGTGCCGGGTTGCACATCCTCTTCGCGCCAGATTTGCTTGATGGCTTCCCGGGCAATCCAGAATCCGCCGCCAGCGTCGTCGATGAGGGCGCCACGTCCGCCTGCGCGATGCAGTGTGCCGTTCGCATCAACGAATGCCGCCACTGAGCCGGTGCCCGCATAGACTACATAGCCTTCACCGGGTGCGTACAGATCGCGGCACGCTATTTCGATGTCAGTGACCAGTGTGACCGCATCAACTTGCAAGCCGAGCGCGCCAGCGATCAATGTGCATAATCGCTCGCCATGAGTACCCAGACCGGTAAAGCCTGCGAAAACACGCGTCGGTCTCGCATGCACCATCACCTTCGCGGCCAGTTCGGCAATGGTTTCGCGAACATGTCTTGTGCCGGATTCGGTTGCCATTTGCAGCCCTGACAACCCGGCAACGCTACCTTCGGCGACGCTATCGCCAGCCGTGTTGGCGAGCGCCCAGCGCGTCTGCGTGCCACCGGCATCGATGCCCAGACCGAAATCTGAAGTAGCGGCGATGTCCGCAACTGGCGTCATTTACCAGCCTCGTCGGGCCAAACTACGCGCGCACTCTCGTTGCCAAATCGGTCGACAGCGAAGGCAATCACTTTTGCCAGCTTCTGATCTGCTTCCTTGAACGCGAATTGGAATCTGACTGAGACCGCGTCAGCGCGCCCACTCAGGCCCATGCCAGCGGTGTCAGCCACAAATTGCCACGCTCCATCCTTACGCACCCATGCCGCCAGCTGCCAGGAGTGTCCACCTGGGTTTTTTTCAAGACTGACGATATTGACCGTCGTGATTCGCGATGCATTGTCGGTATC
>JBDTPE010000193.1:0-5678 GCA_039932875.1 Betaproteobacteria bacterium
AACGGCGGATCGCGTGATTCAAGGTGAAACCAGGTATCGAAACAAACGGCTAGCGCTTTGTCTGTCAGCGGAAATAGTGGCGCCAAGCTGCCGCTTTCGCGGACGGCGGGGCAGGTTTTGCTTTTTGCGATGATGTTGCGGGTGAGGGCGTTGCGCTCCAGATTTCGACGGTCGCGTGCCTCTTGCGCGCTCTTCTTGCGCGCAGCACGTACATCTTCGTCGAGGCCGTCATCGTTGGATTCGACTCTCGGTAACACGCTTTTTTTCCCTTCCACGGTCAGGTACTGGCGAATGCCGAAACCCGATAGCAGAGGGTCTGGGCCATCATTTTCGTCTTCGAGCGTGTACGTCACCGCGATCAAATGTCCGCCAGCTTCTATCCAGCGCAGAAGTTCGTCGCGCTGCCGAGGTGACAATGTGCGCCGCGAGGTTGGCATCACAATGACTGCTTGCTCTGCGGGGCCAGTGGGTAGCCGGTGGACGCCAAATCCCGAAGTTGCCTTTGCACCCAGTGCGGTTGCCAAGCGTTCAGCGGCGAGCAGATTATTTCGAACAGCTTCGCCTTGCAGCGACGAGGGATAGCTAATTTCTTTCAGTTCGAAATTCTCATAACTCCAGAAGCCGCCCCAGGCGAGCGCGACCAAGCTGACCAGAATCAGGCCTTTGTTACGGGTAATTTTCATGCCTTCGCCCCGACTGTGCGTCCGGAAACCGATGGAGCAGCTCCAGAAGTACCGCCAGACTGAAAGTGGGCAGCGAAGCTATCGCATAGCGCCTGTCCCGCCGCGTCATTAGGGCTGCGTCCCGCGTAAACCGTCTGCAACCAGGCGCGGGTGAGCAGATCGAAATAAGCAAACAAGGCCGCTGGCAATCGCGCCTTGGCCACGCGCAGACACTCGGCTTCGGTGTACGAAGAGCGAATCGGCGCATCAAAGCGCAACACCAGCGATGACAGAGCACCTCGATATAGCAGCGACAGACTGCCGGTGATGTCACCAGCTTGCCAGCGCTGCCGTGCGGCGGCGCTCACATCATCGGGCAGGCTGGTAGCGCGAATGTCGAGCGCGCCGATGTGGGTGGGAACACTGACTCTTTTCACCTGCACGCGCTGTCCGGCAATGCGCCACCAGCGATGCAGGGAGACCAGCAATACCGCGATGGCGATACCGCCAAGTATCCACACGCCCGCACGAAGAAGGCCAGCCAGGAATCGGCCGAATCGCTCCAGATACTTCATCCAGTCCGGCGTATCCTGCGCGGGATTGGGTTTCAGGCTGGGGATGCGCATCGTCTGCTCGGTGGAAAAATCGGGCGACGCCATCACTTCGCGAAACTTGGCGCGAATTTTTGCCTGTTGTTGCTGATTTTCCACTTTTTGCGCAGCGGAGATTCCCAGGTCGGTTGATGCCGATATCTCTGTTGGCGGCGATTCGGCGCAGGCACTTCCCGCCATCGCGATCAAGGCGATCGACAACAGAATTGATCCGGAGAAATTTACAGTTCTCATACGGGCTGTGTGCCGCGATCAAGCTGCAACGTCGACTTTTCGTTATCTTCGACCGCACGCCGCAAGTTCAGCTCGATGTCCCAGGCTTCAAGTTCGACGCGGCGGTTCAAGTACAGGGCAAAGCCAGCAGCGACAAACGCGGGCTCGACGATGCTAATGCCAATAATGACGCAGAGATTGTTTGCAATGTTCCAGGCGGCGGGGACTTCCTGCCCGATGATCCAGGACCAGACCGGCAGATTGGCATACGCAGGAAGCATCACGATGAGCAATGCCATCGCCGAGAGTTCGATTGCGACTTCCAAATGCACATATGCGGTCTGCGTGACGATGGCTTGGGTGCGGGTATTTTTCTGCAGCACTTTAGAACGCTGCCTGCGCTTTTTCCACGTCAGCCGTTCGAGCACGTAGATCGGCAAGGAGAACGCGCGGGTGAATTCCAGTCGCCGCCAGGTTAGCGCGCCGAACAAACCCGGCGACAACCACACGCGCCAATTGAGGGCGACATCAGCGACGCTGACCCGCTCGCCAAACACGGCGCGTGAAAGTACGAACAGGACCACTCGATCATAGAGCGGCTTGAACCACCAGATGAGCACCGACGGCAACCAGACGGCAACGCTATGCACCGAAATCATCAACAGCATGAATGGCAGCACATAAACCAGCCACACCGTGTAAACCGCGGTGGCATTGCGCTGTAATAGGCGCACACCCAGATCGGTGGCTTCATACGCGCCGCGCGGTCTCAGTGCCAGACTGATATTTTCGAGTTTCATGCGGTGGTTATTTTTTCGCGGCCGCGCGTTTGACGCGACCCTGAAATGAGAAGTAATACAACACGGCACCCCAGAGTACGGCAGCGGCGGCGTATTTCACTTCGGCAGGTATCCAGCGTGCAGACGACCAGAATGCCTCGATCAGCGCGGCGATCAGCAACATGGCGGCGACACCGTACATCATTCGCATGGCGATTTTGGCGGCATCGGTGAGCGCATCGCGGCGTGTCTGTTGCCCTGGGTTCAGGATAGCAGCGCCAAGCTTCAGACCGGCAACGCCAGACAGCACGATGGCAGTGAGCTCAAATGCACCATGCCCGCAAACGAACTGCCAGAAAGTTGAGCCAAAGCCAATGGCGGTGAGGTATCCCGCCACCGCGCCGATGAAAATGCCATTGAGCAACAGATAAAACAGCGAACCAACACCAGCCAACAAGCCACTGGCAAATACCTGAAAGCTGATGCCAATGTTGTTGCGGATGTAGACGCCTAACATCATGAAATCGCTATCGGCGCCGCGCTCGCGCCCGATCGAGATGGCAGCCGGGTTGTACATTTTCTCGAATATAGCCACCTGCCCGGGATCGAACACCGAGTAAACCGCTTCGGGCACCAGATAGCAGATCAACATCAGCGCAAACAGTGGGCCGCAAAATATCAGGGTGGAGAGCAGGAGCAGGCGCGGATGATCGCGAATCGATTGTGGAAAGTCATGGGAAACGTAGCGCCAAATGCCAGCCCAGAAGCGGGTCTTGGTTTGATAGAGCGCCTGATGCCCCCGGTCCACCAGCGTGTGCAATCTGGAGATCAGGAAATGTGGGTATTGCCGGTCAACTGCCAATGCTAGGTGGTGACAAGTTTGCCGGTAAAGCTGGGGAATTTTTTCCACGGGAAACGCCTGCCCCTTGCGCGATTTCGCCGGCGCTGCCAACTGGTCGAGCAATTGTTCGAGCTCCGACCACAGCGGCTGGTAGCGGCGTTCAAATTCCAGCGGCGTCATGCCTGCCGCCTGCCCATCAGCCACTGCGCCAACCCGAAGATGCGCTGACGCATGCCACCCTTGGCTTGCGATGCGTAGTCAGCGTCGCTGGCCTTGACGGCGAGGACCAGCAATTCATCGAGGCGTTCCACAGTCAGGCGGGGAGACCGCTCGGCGAGGGCAATAAGCGCCAATTGCGTTTCCGCCGCCAGCGGTCGGTCCGGCGCGACCGGGACCGCTTCCGGCAGTTTGCGGATGACGACTTTACGTTCCCTATACACCACAATCGTGCCAGCGGCGAGATCGCCAAGGCGCTTGAAGTCGGCCGTGAGCAACATGGAGAGGATGCCAAAGCCATACAGGAACGGCAGAAAATCGACGAAGCGCAACAGATTTCTGGTGATGGAAGCACCGACACTGACCGGCAGCCCGCTATCCTGCACCACAGCGATCCCCATGACCCGCTTACCCGGTGTCGCCCCGGCCAGGCTCAATTCAAACACCACCGGATAGAACCACTCCAGCAAGAATAGACAGATCAAAAACAGACCCGTGCCGAATTTGCCGAGCAGAGACGTGAGGTAGCCGAGGATGGCGTAAATGATGAGGCGAATGCCGAGATCGATGGCAAAGGCCGCAAAGCGCGGCACCGGGCCCGCGGGCCGCAGCGCGAGCCGGACGCCTTCGGGCGTTTCGATGCTACTACGCGTGTCCAGGCGCATCAGGAGTCGGCAACGGCGCGCAGCCAAAGGCAAAGGCAAAGGCAAGACACAGCAAAACGTGGCGGTTCAATGCGATCAGGCTTTGGCAACGATGGTGTCAGCAATATTGTCGTGAAGGCACTTGCGGCTTTCGCGAAAAATAAACAGTACATCGACGAGAGTGACTATCGCACCTGCGAAAGGTATCGCGCTGACGACCCAAACCGGTAGCAGGCGCATGCCGACGATGCGTTGGATCGTGGCTTTGCTGCCATCGGTACGCACGATCTTGATGCTCATGAGTTTCTTGCCAACAGTCTGACCATTTTTAGCCAGCAGGTAGCCGTTGATGAGCATCATCAAGGCAATGCCGCTTAGCATTAACAGTACTTGCGTAGCCACAGAAGGCGCGGTCTTCGGCGCGAAAATATTGTAGCCAACGGCGTACGCTAAAAAGCCATTGAGCGCGCCAACCAAGATGCCATCAATCAACGCGGCAACAAAGCGCGCGCCCCGGTCTGCAAGCGCGATCTCGCCGTCCGGAATGACATCGTCGACGATTGCTTCCGGTGGCGCATAGATGTTGGTAGGTGTTGATGACGTTGTGGAGTTGATGTCCGACATGTCGAGCTTTCCCTTTTAATTCTCGAGTGTTTTTGGCGCGCAGAGTTATTTTCCCCGCTGCGCCTGATGTGCCCGATGCGCTGGTTGCGCACCTGCCCCGCATTATGCCAAGGAATTGACGTGTATCAACAATCAAGCTTGCCGTGTTCGGGCGGAAAATGAGTGCGAGTTGTCGTGACTCTGGGGCGCGATCGGCGCAACGTTGTTTTTGTCAACAGAACGCAGATCGCCATCTGGCGCGCATCTTCAGACGTTTTATGTCTGAGAACCGCGTCAATGCTGGTGTTTGTTCATTTCAGATTCACCCTGGTTTTGCCCACGTTCGATGGAAAAGCCACCAGCGAACAACTGACTGAACGCGACCCACAACATCACCGGCGCGAGGCAGGGGAAGATCAGCGCGCCGAGTTGATAGCCGAGCGCAATCACCTCGAGCTTCCAGCCGGACAGGCCTGCCGCTGCGGAGACGTCCGGGCCGAGGCGAATGCCCAGTTGCATCAGCAAATCGAACGCTACGCCCCAGCTTTGGAAGAGCAGAAGTATCAACACGCCAACCAGGAACTTCCACCACCGGGCACCTTCGGCAAGCATGAGGGCTAGAAACAACGCCAAGCCGTACGAGTAGATGAGCGCATTGACTTCCGGAAGCAGCAACGCGGTCTGTTCCGGCGTCGGATGTACCTTGATGGTAGTGACGAAGAGAAGTACCGAGCCCGTTTGTTCAATCGCTGAGACCACGTCGGTCGTTAACTGATTCACTAGCAGCCGCGCCAGCTTGCCGACGACGGCAACAAGATATGGCGCACTGAAGTACCAAACAGCAAAACTAGGCGGCAACCACAGGAATGTGTGGATGACAAACTTCTTGAGCGGCATTGCATTGGCTGGCATCAGGTTGTCGCTTGGGTGGCCCCCGCAGGCAGCGAGGGTGCGGACAAAGCAGACGCAGAGGATAAACGTGGAAGCCTTCGTATCCAGATCAACCAGACGATCAGCACGTCGAGCATGATGAGCGCCTGCCACACATAAAAGTGCGCCCACTCAAACGCCTGCATGCTCCACTGGCCGATATAGAAGAGGCTGATCAC
>JBDTPE010000194.1:0-5662 GCA_039932875.1 Betaproteobacteria bacterium
ACATCGCAATCGAGCGTGATCTGGCGCTCGCCGAGTTTTTTCAGGTCGACGACGCAGCGCAGCGAGCGGCCGATGAGCCGTTGGATTTCCTGTGTGCGACCGGTCTGCTTGCCACGGGCGGCTTCGCGGTCGGAGCGGGTATTGGTCGAGCGCGGCAGCATGCCGTATTCCGCAGTTACCCAACCTTCGCCCGAACCCTTTTTGTGCGGCGGCACGCGCTCCTCAACGCTGGCGGTGCAAAGTACTTTCGTGTCGCCCATCGCGATAAGCACCGAGCCTTCGGCGTGTTTGGTGAAATGGCGGGTGATGACGACAGGGCGCAATTGATCGGCGCTACGATTAAATGAACGTGCCATGGTTTTCCGCATAGGTAAAAATCGGTTGCCGAATTACTTCGGCGCTTTTTTGATCGCTTCCTGAATTTCCGAAATCGCGCGCTGGATTTCTTCGTCGGAAATATCGTCCTTGAACCCGCGCATTTGTTGAATGCTGTTCATCGATGATGTCGTGAAGCCCTCCATCGGGCCGGTCACCGTGACACTTGCAGATGCCGGCTCTTCTTCTTCCTGGCGCTCCCAGGTCAGGCCTATAACGGACAGATTATCGCAATCAGGCCCGGCCTTGCGTTCAGCTTCATCCATCAGCTTCGGCACCAGCGTGAGCATGTCTTCGCGCTGCAGTTTAGCGGCGATAAAATTGGCGTTTAGCGGTCCCCAGAAGCCATCGGTGGTGAGAAGTAGCGTGTCGCCCACTTTCAATACCCAATCTTCAGACAACGTCACCGTAGGCGGTAGCACGCCACCCAGACAGTTGTAAATCTTATTGCGATCCGGGTGAACCGCCGCTTGTTCCTCGGTAATTACGCCAGCATCGATCAATTGTCGCACCCGCGAATGATCGGCAGTCGCGACCGCAATCCGTCCATCACGTACGCAGTAAAGTCGCGAATCACCTGAATGTGCCCAGTGCGCTTTGCCGTTTTGAACCACGCAGGCCACGATCGTGGTGCGCGGACATTCGAGCATGTCATGCTGATCGGCAAACGCGACAATGGCACGGTGAGCCGAATGGACCGCTGACTCCAGAAATTCACGCGGGCGCCGCAACGTGGTGCGCGCTTCGTGCTGGAAGCGCTGGGTCATGGTGTTGACAGCGACCTCAGCGGCAATTTCACCGCGGGCGTGACCGCCCATGCCGTCTGCAATCACCAGCAACAAAACATCCTTGGAATAGGAGTAGGCGAGTCTGTCCTGGTTCGATTTGCGGCCGCCGATGTGGCTGTCCTGAAAGATAGTGAAGCGCATGGCTAGAAGATCTTCCTGTTCAAGGTTTTCTTCAAACGCCCGGAAAAACTCTCTTCGATAAATGTCTCTTGTATTGTTTCAGGCGTTTCTCTGGGTTCCACAACACCCTTCATCAGTGCCTTTTGCAACTCGAACGCAGTTTGCGGACGCGCAAGATGGTCAAGCTTGAGACACCATTCGATTATCTCCAGCAACTCCGGCGAAATCGCCGGCCCTGCCAGCTCTTTCACCGGCACCATCTGGTCATCCTTTTCGCGCTCACTGGCCGGCTGTGGGTGCACACCGGCCACACACGTGTACATGGTCGCGCCGATAGCATAGATGTCAGACCACGGCCCCAGTTGTTCATTGCTGTGATATTGCTCCGGGGCCGCGTAGCCCGCCGTATACATTGGCCGAAGTCTGGGTGCATCGGCGTTCAGCGCCTGACGGGCAGCGCCGAAATCGAGTAATACGGGTGCGCCTTCCATTGTGATGTAGACGTTGGCCGGCTTGATGTCGAGGTGCAGCAACTTGTTTGCGTGTACTTCGCGCAAACCATTGAGCAGGTGTGTAAACAGGCGGCGTACAAAGCTGTCGGTAAATTCGTGACGATGCCGCTGCACGTGGAACTGCAGCGTACGTCCGCGCACATATTGCATGACCATGTAAACGGTCTCGTTGGCGCGGAAAAAATTCTCGACGCGCACGATGTTCGGGTGCGAAATGGTTGCCAGCGAGCGCCCCTCTTCGAAGAAGCACTTGAGCCCGTGTCGAAACACCGACAGGTTTTCTTCGGAGTTGATTTTGACTTCGGCGCCGCCAACGCGTATGACCAGAGCGGCTGGCAGATATTCCTTGATTGCGACCGGGGCACCGCTATCGTCTCGCCCAAGATACACGATCGAAAACCCGCCCGATGACAGCAGCTTTTCGATGGTGTAATTATTGAGTCGGTAGCCGTCTGGTAACGGTTCGTTGGATTGCGATGCCATTTTTTTGAATCGAATCTTCGCGTCGCGACAGGACGCGCGAAATCACTAAGTTATAATTGTCTAGTGTTGTATTCGGTAAGTAAAGCAGCACAGCAAATACGGCTATCGCACGGATTACTCGCTGGTTCCTCAGTTACTGGCATCATTATCCCTTTCTTTTTGCTCAATTTTTCCTGCCGTCAAACTCCTTCAATTAGCCGGATTCGCCATGATCACCAGCATGACTGGATTTGCCGCCGTAAGCGGCGAGGTACCCGGTGGACGGTTCGCACTCGAGCTAAAAACGGTCAATCACCGTTATCTCGAATTCCAGACGCGGATGCCGGAAGACCTGCGCTCACTTGAGCAAAGTATGCGCGAACTCGTCGCCGCTTCGCTGACGCGCGGCAAGGTCGACTGCCGCATCACTTTTACGGCAATAGCGACACGCGACTCATTGACGCCCAACGAAGACGCACTCGCGGCGCTTGCCGAGACGCAAAAACAGATTCTCAAGAAATTTGATGCCACACGACTGTCGGTCTGGGAAGTTATGCATGCGCCAGGCGTGATGTCGGCCGAAGCGCTCGGTACCGATGCCGCCAAGCTGGCATTGATGGGCTTGTTTAAGAATGCCATCGCCGAACTCACCGCCACTCGTCAGCGCGAAGGCGAGAAGTTGGGCGCCATGATTAACCAGCGACTCGACGGGATTGAAGAGCTGGTGAAGCAGGTCACCCCGCTGATTCCCGAGATGGTAGCTGCATATCAGGAAAAACTCGCCACCAAACTGGCGGAGGCAATGGTCGCGGCGGCGTCGGACGAGCGGCTGAAACAGGAGGTCGTATTGTTCGCCTCGCGCACCGATGTAAGCGAGGAATTGAATCGATTGACCGCACATATCTCCGAGGTTCGCCGTGTGGTGAAATCCGGCGGCGCGGTCGGCAAGCGCCTCGATTTCCTGATGCAGGAGTTGAATAGAGAGGCCAATACGCTGGGTTCGAAATCGGTCTCGACCGAGAGCACCAAGGTCGCTGTAGAGCTGAAAGTGCTGATCGAGCAAATGCGTGAGCAAATTCAGAATATCGAGTAAAACGCGTGATGAGCGACGCCCTTGCTACTGCATCAAACCTACAAGTCGCGGGCTGCCTCTATGTGGTCGTAGCGCCATCTGGGGCAGGCAAGTCAAGCCTCGTGAATGCGTTGTTGGAGCGCGAACCAGATGTTGGTCTGTCAATTTCATTTACGACGAGGCCACCGCGTCCGGGCGAGGAATCCGGTCGCGAGTATTTTTTCGTCAGCCGGGAGGAGTTTGGCGCAATGGTTGACCGCGGCGAGTTTCTGGAACACGCCGAAGTCTATGGCAATCTTTACGGCACCTCGCGGCTATGGATTGAAAAAACCCGTGCCAACGGTTCGGACGTATTGCTCGAAATTGACTGGCAAGGTGCGCGGGCAGTCAAGAAGCTGTTTCCTGATATGACCTACATTTACATTTTGCCGCCGTCCATACTGGTCTTGCGCGAGCGATTGGTGAAGCGCGGCAAAGACTCGAAAGAGGTCATCGAGAGACGATTGGCGGAAGCGCGCGAGGACCTAAAACACGTCCACGAATCGGACTATGTTATTATTAATGAAGACTTTAGCGTGGCTCTGACCGATTTGCAGTCGGTCGTTCGAGCGCTTCGGGTGACGGCTGCCCGGCAGTTGCGGTTGCACGCGCAGCTCGTTTCATAATCGCATTTGTTGGAATTCGCTGCGCGTTGGCAACAAGGCGGGCGGTCCCTTTATTGTTTTGGTTGCAGGGCTTTCGTTGCAAGCTTCGCAATGAAACCAGCACCGTTTGGAGTAAGAAAATGGCACGTATCACCGTTGATGATTGCATTAAATCCATTCCTAATCGTTTTGAGCTGACACTTGCTGCGACCACCCGGGCTCGCCAGATCGCACTGGGCTCGGCGCCTTATGTGGAAGCTGGCCGCGATAAACCATGCGTCATCGCGTTGCGAGAAATTGCATCCGGTCGTGTCGGCGCTGAAATTCTGAATCCGTTGCCGGTAATCGCAGCACCGCAGCCAGAAATTTGACGCAGCACGCTGAGAGCAGGATGAGACATCGTGACGAATCTCTCCTCCTCCCAGAGTCAGCCTGTGCAGCCAAAACAGGCAAAAACACCGCCGATTAGCGCCTTGCTGGACACGCCACCCGGCGTAGAGGCTCGCGGCGACAGCAATGCAGCGGCACTCAAAGAGCTTATCGCCACCTATCTGAAGCCCGCCGACGTTGAAAATGTCGCAGCGGCTTACGCTATGGCACACGCCGCGCACGAGGGCCAAACGCGCAACTCCGGTGAAGCCTACATCACCCACCCGCTCGCCGTTGCGACCATACTAGCCGATTGGCATCTGGACCCGCAGGCGCTGATCGCGGCCTTGCTACACGACGTGGTTGAAGACACGCCCACGACCAAAACCGATATCGCCAAAAAATTCGGCAAACCGGTCGCTGAATTGGTGGACGGCGTTTCCAAGCTCGACAAATTGCAGTTCGCCACGCTCGAAGAGGCGCAGGCCGAAAACTTCCGCAAGATGCTGTTGGCGATGGCGCGCGATGTGCGGGTGATCCTTATCAAGCTCGCCGACCGCTTGCACAATATGCGAACGCTCGACGCGGTGCCGCAGGCCAAGCAGGAACGTGTGGCAAAGGAAACGCTGGAAATCTATTCGCCAATTGCCAACCGTCTGGGTTTAAACGCCGTTTATTACGAATTCGAAGATCTAGGATTCAAGTATCTGCATCCACACCGTTTTTTGGTGCTCGAAAAAGCCGTGAAGAAAGCGCGCGGCAACCGTCGCGAAGTCGTGGGCAAGATTCTCGACGCAATCAAGGCGCGGCTGAAGGAGTTCAATATTGAGGCCACTGTCACCGGCCGCGAAAAATATCTGTCATCGATCTACAAGAAGATGGCCGAGAAGCAGATTTCGTTTTCAGAGGTGTTGGACATCTACGGCTTCCGCATCATCGTCAAGGACCTCGTCTCCTGCTACACCGCGCTGGGCGCGTTGCACACGCTCTACAAGCCTTTCCCCGGCAAGTTCAAGGATTACGTCGCCATCCCCAAGGCCAATGGTTACCAATCTCTACACACCACATTGTTTGGCCCTTATGGCACGCCGGTGGAGCTGCAAATCCGCACCAATGACATGCACAAGATTGCCGAGTCCGGCGTTGCTTCACACTGGCTCTACAAAACGCAAGACGCGCAAGCTGAAAACGGCAGCCACCAGTCAGACATTCAGCAGCGCACCCACCAATGGCTGCAATCGTTACTGGAGTTGCAATCGGAATCGGGCGATGCGCTCGAGTTTCTGGAGCACATCAAGGTCGATCTGTTTCCCGACGAGG
>JBDTPE010000195.1:0-5662 GCA_039932875.1 Betaproteobacteria bacterium
CTGATAATGAGTTTATGCTTAACCGCTTTGCGTTTACTTGAGGGCGGTCAAAGTTAGACTTCCTGATCCGGCAATTGAATATGTTGACGTAATCATCGCGACGGTTGACCAAAAAATGGAGCTCTAAAAATCAAAACCAAAATACTAGCTGGTCTGTTTGCAATGCTGGTGTTGGCGGGTGCGCACGCGGAAACCCTCTACAAAGTCATCGGTGCCGACGGCAAAACCACCTATACCGATCGTCCGGCAGCCGACGCCAAGTCGACCACGGCGCTGAAATTCTCGGACGCGCCCTCAACTCCACTGCCAGATTCGGTGCTGAAATTTCAGGCTGAACTGCAGAAGAGCTCGCAAGGCCGCCTGGCGCTAGCGAAACGGCTGGATGCCATCGGCACCGTAACCCTGTTCAGCGCATCCTGGTGTGGCTACTGTACGAAGGCAAAAGCGTACCTGCGTACCAAGGGAATTTCCTTCCAGGAGCACGACATCGATACGCCCGGCGGTGGTCGTGCGTACTTCGAGGCAGGCGGCAAGCGCGGCGTGCCGCTACTCATGGCAGACGGCAAGCGGCTCGAAGGCTTTAGCGATGGTGCCTATGACCATTTTTTTGTTGCGAAGAAATAGCCGGATGCACCGGAACCGTATCCGCGACAGTGCATTCCGCTTTTGCTCATTTTGGGGAAAACCGCATGCCCACGCCTGAAACACTCGAAAAATTTATCGCCCGTGTTGAAGAAAATGCCCACACGGAAGCTATTGAAGAGTTCTACACCGTCGATTCGACCATGCAGGAAAACCAGTCCGCCCCTCGTAATGGCCGTGATAGCAATGTCGCCAACGAACGCCGGGTGATGGCGCGCGCAAGCAAGGTCAGGTCAACCTGTGTGCGTCCTGTATTTGTGCACGGCGACACCGTGGTCATTCGCTGGGTATTCAATTTTGATTGGCGCGACGGCTCAGCAACACACATGGAGGAATTGGCCTGGCAACGTTGGGAAGGTGAGCGTATCGCCGAGGAGAAATTCTTCTATGATCCGGCGCAGTTGGTGCCGACGAAGGCACCCAAGGCATAAACGCGCCCCAGAAATTGCCGCTAGTTCCGGTAACGCCGAATCGAAGTTGAATCGATCAAGCGTTTGCCGGTCAAGAGCTCAATACACGAACGTAAACGCCAGCCAGGTCTTGTCGACGTCGTTTTTCACCTTGGCGTTGCTACCGGCAACAAATTGCGCATGTTGTAGCTTGACGACAAGATTGTTGGTCACTGGATAGCTCACGCTGACGTCAAATTCGTGCCCTAAAGCCAAGCCGCCAACGTCCGACCGAAATCGATGTGCTTCCATGAACATCGACAATTTTTCTAATTGTCCGCGCAGAGTGAGCCACGAATCGCGCAGTCCCTGCGGTGGCGTGCTGGTGAATTGTAGTGCTGTACCGTTGAAGGCATAGTAATCGGTCAGTGGCGTCTGGAAGCCGTATACGCCGCCATTGCTGCCTTTGACTTCGTGGTCCAGTCGCGCGCCCCAGATGGCGGTCCCGTTCGACTGTATGCCAGCGCCAATGCGTATGTAGCTTGCCTTGATACGCGCATCGCCGGCGCCGATTCGATTTTGTCGCGCAATACCGATGTAATACATCCAGCGCCATTCGTTGCCGAGGGCAAATCCACCGTCGGCGTGCATGCCGACAATGCGCTGCGCATTGGTCGTAAACCCGGTCTGCGAGCCGGTGGCTGCCTGATCCTGCCAGTAGCCATACGCGGCAAGCGAATGCTCAGGAAGTGGGTTCCAGGCGGCATGAACGATATGCAGGCGTAAGCTATTTAAGCTGCCCAGCGGCGTTCGAATCCGGCGATATTCGCCCAACTGGATCTCGGTTTCGGGGAGGCTGTTGTTGATGACCGTCAGGCCATCGAAGACTTGCGGCGTTTGGCGGAAATCGACGTCGCCAATAAAACGTTGATCGTCGATCCGCAATATTTGCCGACCAAGTCGCATTTTGGTGTCCGGCAATCCCGCGTAATCGGCGAATACCTGATTGGCACCGCTATGGGCGGGATCGGGCAGCAATGGATACGGCGCTGACCCATTTCTAAAGGGGTCCGAATTCAGCCGGGCTGGGCCAAGTATGCCGGTAAAAATGTATTGCCCGGTGAAACGCAGATCGTAAATCGGTGCGGTCTGCCATCCCACCGTCGTGCGCAGCGTCCATACGTCTGTCTTTTCCGGCTTGATTGTTTCGCTAATCAAGGCGTAGCGCGGGCGAATTTCGAGTAGCAGTCGGCCGTTGGAAAGTGCATTGGCGAGCTTTAGCGCAATGCCAGGTACCTCAGGTTCCGTCGACTGCGCGATGCACGCGGTGGCTGACAGCGCCCAGAACGCCAACGTGCAAATGTCGCGAAACAACGGATATTTTCTGTGTGGCATATGGCCTTGCGTTGACGACGATCCCACCAGTATTGGCACCGTGACCGGGAACGTCAAGGATAACCAGCACTGGCGCTTGCGTCAGATAAAATGATCTGCAACATGTGGTTAATGGCAAATGACTTCGGCGCAGCTTTAAATGAAATGCGGGATTGAGATGACGACTACCTGCTACAAGCGAAGCACGATTCGACAATGGCATCGGATGATAGCGGTCACGTTAGTCATGGTGGGCCACGCTTGGGGTGGCAGCCTGAGCGCGAAGATCGTAGATCCGTCAGGTAACCCAGTCGCCGACGCCGCTGTCTATGCACTGCCGAGGGCGGTCGCGCGTGGCCATGTGCGTGCGCCAAAGGGCGTTGCCATCGAGCAAAAGGACCGGGAGTTTGTTCCTTACGTGACGGTCGTGCAAACCGGTACTACCGTGAGTTTTCCGAATCGCGATCCGCTGTTACATCATGTGTATTCGTTTTCGCCGGCAAAAAGCTTCGAGATCAAACTCTATTCCGGCGACGCGCCACGCGGCATCGTGTTCGATAAGCCTGGAACGGTCACGCTTGGCTGCAATATCCATGACTGGATGATCGGCTACATACTTGTCGTCGAAACGCCTTTTTTCGGCAAGAGTGGTGTGGATGGGAAGGTGCACATTAGCGAGCTGACCGCCGGTGAGTATGAGGTCGTCGTTTGGCACCCTACGCAACGCGCAGTTGCCGAACCAAAGGCCGTCAGGATTGACGCTGATGTCGGTGCCGATGTCATGTTCACGCTTGACGCCACGCCACGGATAAAGCGCTTCAAGCCGCCGCTCGATGGCGTTCGCTACAAGTGATCCTGGAAACGCCAAGTTACAACTGTTTGCACGTACATTTTTTGATCGGCTGCAGAATAGCGGCTGTCCGCATGGCAAACTAGGTTTCTTCCCCCCGCTGAATCCGTATCGCCGACTGGCCGTTGCGGCGGCAAATCCAACAAGAGAGTAAGCAATTGCGTTTTTCTTTCGACAGTCTGCGTACCCGCATCATTGTGTTTTTCGCGGCGCTGCTGGTATTGGTACAGGTGCTGGCGCTGTTGGTTCTCAACACGGCCAACTATCAGATCGCCAAAGAAACCATCGTGCAGGAACTGGGGGTTGGCGAGCGCATCTTCCTTCGCCTGCTCGCTCAACAGCGCGATCAACTCGAACAAAGCGCCAGCCTGCTGTCATCCGAGTTTGCATTTCGCCAAGCCGTCGCAACCAACGATAACCCCACCATCCTGTCTGCGCTCACCAACCATGGCGCCCGTGCAGGGGCGAGTGTGATGCTGTTGATTTCACTCGATCAGACGGTGCTCGCCGATACACTTCATCCGGAATCGCGTGACCAGCCGTTTCGCTTTCCATATTTGACCAAGGCCGCGCAAGCCAATGGCAAGGCTTCCGGCATTGTCACCATCGACGGGAGGTTATATCAGCTGGTGATCGCGCCGGTAAATGCGCCGACGGCGATTGCCTGGGTGGGGGCGGGCTTTGCCATTGACGACAAGACTGCAAATGAATTGAAGAAACTGACCGCGTTGGACGTCTCTTTTCTCAGTCAGCGTACCGGCGAGCAGTGGCAGGTACACGCCTCGACGTTGCCGCAGAGCGTTCGCGGTGAATTATTACCGGCGGTCAGTAACAAGTCGGGGCAGGGCACGATAGAGCTTCGTCTCGATAATCTGGAGTACGAGGCGCAAATTGCAATGATCGAAAGACAGGGTGACATGCAGATTGTGGCGGTACTGCAGCGATCCATCGCCGAGGGTATCGAACCTTTCAAGCGTGTCAGCAGCGCCTTTCTGGTGCTGGCCGTCATTGCACTGCTGGTTTCTGTCATCGGCAGCATCCTGATCGCCGGCAATATTACGCGCCCGGTGAATGAGCTGGCAGCGGTGGCGCGGCGTATCCAGGACGGCGACTACGCACAGAACGTCAGCGTGACGCAGAAGGGTGAAATTGGTGCGTTGGCGTCGAGCTTCAATCACATGCTTGCGGGCATCGCGTCCCGGGAGAAAGAGAACCTTCGGCTGGCATTCGAGGATCACTTGACCGGTCTGCCAAATCGCGCAATGTTTCACGACCGGCTCACGCAGGCACTGATGATCGCAAAACGGTCCGCGCAACCCGGCGCCGTGATGATGCTGGATCTCGACCGATTCAAATATATCAATGACACGCTGGGCCATCAAGTCGGCGATCTCGTGCTCAAGGAAGTCGCCAAGCGCTTGCGCAGCGTGCTGCGTGAATCCGATAGCGTTGCCCGTCTCGGCGGCGATGAGTTCGCTATTCTGCTGCCATCAGGCGAACCTGAACATGCACGCAGCGTCGCCCAAAAGATTTTGCACTCGCTCGAATCACCCATCGTGATTGACGGACAGCCAATCGACGTGGGAACCAGCATCGGTGTCGTTTACTACCCCGAGCATGGCGAAGACGCGAACATGCTGCTGCGACGCGCGGACATCGCAATGTACGCGGCCAAGCGCGCGAAAGGCGGTTTTGCAATCTACGATATGCGACTCGAAGACGATCGTCAGGACCACCTCACACTGCTGGGCGAGTTGCGGCGCGCGATAGACCAGAATGAACTGGTCCTGTATTACCAGCCCAAACTGAATTTTTCCAGGAACACTGTAACCGGCATGGAGGCGCTCATTCGTTGGCAACACCCCACCCGTGGCAATGTGTCGCCGGCCGACTTTATTCCTTTTGCTGAGCAGACCGGCAATATCCGCATGATTACACGCTGGGTGATCGATGCTGCCATCGCGCAATGTGGTGCATGGCAGGCGGCGGGGCATCCGCTGAAAATTTCCATCAATATTTCGGCGCGCGATTTGCTCGATAAAGAATTGGTGCCTTTCGTCGCCACCAAGCTGGCGCAGTATGACGTGGAGCCCGGCTTGATTTGCGCCGAGTTGACGGAAAGCGCGTTGATGGAAGACCCGACCCGCGCGCGCGAAACGCTTGCCCAACTGCATGAGCTTGGCCTGAAACTATCGATGGACGACTACGGTACCGGCTATTCGTCTCTCGCGTACATCAAGGATCTTTCACTGGATGAGCTGAAGATTGACCGCGCATTCGTATCCGGCATGAGCACGGATGCGCAAAGTGCTGCAATCGTGCATTCGACGATTGAACTTGGCCATCGTTTGGGAATGACCGTCGTCGCTGAAGGTGTGGAGACCTTGCAAGAGCTAAATGCGCTCAG